>JAABTR010000531.1 GCA_011389755.1 Deltaproteobacteria bacterium
CAGCTGCTCGATGATCCCGAGCTCGACTCCATGGGCCTGACGTTTCTCATCAAGAGTATGCTCGGGGGGCTGCTATCCGACGCGGCCAACGGCGCTCAAGCCGTCGCCGCCCTCAACATCGAGCTCGACCAGGACGGGCGGGGGGGAAAAATAGAAAGATCGATCCGCCCGGCCGAGCCCACCCTCGACGAGGGACAGCTCATCGACCTGGTGCGGCTCAGCCTCGAGGGGCTGGAGCTGCGGCGGGGGGTGATAGGGATCGCGGTGCACGCCCTGACCGTGCCGGCCACGGCTTCGCAGCTCCTTTTGTTCGATGGCCGGTCCAAGCGGGATCTGAGGGCCGCCGAGCGGGCCTTGGCGCGGGTGCGCGCCGAGTTCGGAGACAAGGCGGTGGTGCGGGTGGTGCCCACCGAGGGGCACCTGCCCGAGGCCCGGTTTCGCTTCGAGCCCGCCGATGATGTCCGCCTGCCCCGGCCGGAACCGGTGGAGCGGCGGTGCCTGGTGCGGCGGCTCCTGGCTCGGCCGGTGCCTCTGGGCTCCTCGCCGGTGTGCGGTCCCCGGGGCGCCCACATCGCGGGTTTCGGTCAGGAGCCCTTTGTGGGGAGCCAGGGCCCCCACGTGGTCTCGGGGGGCTGGTGGCAAAAGGAGGTGCACCGGGAATACTACTTCGTCTGGACCGAGTCGGGGCGCATCGCCTGGGTCTACTACGATAAGTGTCGGCGGAGCTGGTTCCTCCACGGGGAAGTGGAGTAGGGCCGAAGGAGCGCGAATATGAGCACCTATGCGCCGCTTCTGTGCAAGTCGAGTTTGTCCTTCCTCGAAGGGGCCAGCGAGCCCGAGGAGCTCGTGGAGCAAGCCCACAGGTACGGCCTGCCCGCTTTGGCGCTGACCGATCGGGACGGGGTCTACGGCGTGGTGCGGGGCCACATGGAGGCCAAGGTCAAAGGGGTGCGGCTCATCGTGGGCTCCCAGATCACGGTGGACGACGGGACGGTGATCTCCTTGCTCGCCGAGAACCTGGGCGGATACGCCCGGCTGTGCCGCCTCATCACCAGGGGGCGGCTGCGGTGCGAAAAGGGGCGCAGCCAGGTCTCCTGGCGGGAGATCTGTGAGCACGCCGAAGGGCTCATCGCCCTTTGGGGCGGACTGGAAAGCGCGCTGACGGCCGAGCGCGAGCCGGCCCTGGCCGCCAGGTGGCTGGGCGAGGCCTTTGGAGAGCGCCTCTTCGCCGCGGTGGCGCGGCACCGGCGCCCCGAGGAGAGCCGGGAGGAGCCCCGGCTGAGGGAGCGGGCCCGCAGATTCGGGATTCCTCTCGTGGCAGCGGGGCACGTCTTGTACCACACCCCGGCGCGACGGCCGCTGCAGGACGTGCTGACCTGCCTGCGGCACAAGTGCGTCTTGAGCACGGCCGGGCGGGACATTCTCCCCAGCGATCAATTCGATCTCAAGTCGCCCGAGGCGTTCTGGCGCCTCTACGACGACGAGCCCCTCCTCGTTGACCGCACCTTGGAGATCGCCGAGCGGTGTGCGTTCTCCCTGGGCGAGCTGCGGTACCGCTACCCCACCGAGCGGCTGCCCGACGGCAGCACCTCTGCCCAGTACCTGCGTCACCTCACCTTCGAAGGGGCGCGTCAGCGCTACGGCGAGGTCCCCCGGCAGGTGGCCGAGCAGATCGACAAGGAACTCGCGGTCATCGAGGAGCTCGACTACCCCGGCTATTTTTTGACCATGTGGGAGATCGTCCAGTTTTGTCGCCAGAGCGACATCCTCTGCCAGGGCCGGGGGTCGGCGGCCAACTCGGCGGTCTGTTACTGCCTTGGCATCACCGCCGTGGACCCGGTGCGGATGAACCTCTTGTTCGAGCGGTTCATCTCCAAGGAGCGGGCCGAGCCACCCGACATCGACCTGGACATCGAGCACGAGCGGCGCGAGGAGGTGATCCAGCACGTCTACACCAAGTACGGCCGGGAAAAGGCGGCCATGGTGGCGGTGGTTATTCGCTACCGCCCCAAGTCCGCGGTGCGGGACGTGGGTAAGGTCCTCGGCGTCCCCCAGACCACCTTGGACCGCCTCGCTCGGGTGATGTCGCGGTACGAGACGATCCCCGAAGACCGCTTCGAGCAGGCCGGGCTCAGCCTCGAGGTGCCGGCGCACCAAAAGCTTTTGCATCTGTCCCGGGAGATCCTGGGGTTCCCGCGGCACCTGTCGATCCATCCGGGGGGCTTTTTGCTGGGCCACACCCCTGTGCACGACCTGGTCCCCATCGAGAACGGCACCATGGCCGATCGCACCGTGATCCAGTGGGACAAGGACGACGTGGAGGCCCTGGGGCTGTTCAAGGTGGACTTGCTCGGTCTCGGGGCGCTCTCCCACCTGCACCGGTGCTTCGATCTCATCTGGGCGCACCGCAAGGAGCGGCTCACCATGGCCACCTTGCCCCCGGACGATCCCGAGACCTTCGCCATGATCCGGCGAGCCGAGACGGTGGGGGTGTTTCAGATCGAGAGCCGGGCCCAGATGGCGATGCTGCCCCGGCTGCGACCTAAGACCTTTTACGATTTGGTCATCGAGGTCAGCATCGTGCGCCCGGGGCCGATAACCGGGGGCATGGTGCACCCCTACTTGCGCCGGCGCTCCGGGGAGGAAGAGGTGGTCTACCCCCACGCGTCTTTGAAGCCGGTCTTGGAGAAGACCTTGGGGGTGCCCTTGTTTCAAGAGCAGGTGATGAAGCTGGCGGTGGTGGCCGCCGATTACACGCCCGGGGAGGCGGACCAGCTTCGGCGGGATATGGCCGCCTGGCGCAAGGCCGGCCGCATCGAGCGCCACCGGGCGCGCCTCATCTCTCGGATGGAAAAAAAAGGCATCGAGCGGGAGTTCGCCGAGCGGGTGTTCGAGCAGATAAGGGGGTTCGGCGAGTACGGTTTCCCTGAGAGCCACGCGGCCAGCTTCGCCCTCATCAGCTACGCCACGGCATACCTGCGCTGCCACTACCCGGCGGAGTTCGTCTGCGGCCTGCTCAACTCCCAGCCGATGGGGTTCTACACGCCGGCCACCATCGTGGAGGACGCAAAGCGCATGAAGGTGGAGGTGCGGCCCGTGGACGTGTGGCAGAGCGGGTGGGACTGCACTTTGGAGCCGAGCGTCGAAGTGGAAGGTGACTCTAAAGACAGTCCGGTTGACGAAGTGGAAGGTGACTCTACAGACAGTTCAGTCAAAAATTCCCCCTTGAAAAAGGGGGCTAGGGGGATTTTGTCTGCTTGGACGAGCGCTGACCGGCCGTTTGCGGTCCGCGTGGGGCTGCGCTTCATCAAGGGGCTGGGGCGAGGGGATTTCGAGCGCATTGCCCGGGCGCGTACCGGGGGGCCGTGGCGAACCTTGGCGGAGCTGGGGCGCTTGACCCGCCTTGACTCCAAGGCGCTCAAGGCGCTGGCCGAGTCTGGGGCGCTGGCCATGTTCGGGGTGAATCGGCGGGAGGCGCTCTGGGCTCTGGGGGGCATCGGGCGGGGGCGCAAAGACAGCTTGGTTTTGGACAAGCGAGAGGACAGCCCCCATTTCGAGGCGCTCGGAGAGTTCGACGAGATCGCGTGGGACTACGGCGCCAGCGGACACAGCACCCGTGGGCATCCCCTCGGGCCCTTGCGCCCGCGACTCAGGAGCCTGGGGCTGCCCACGGCTTCGCAGCTCTCGCAGCTGCCCGACGGCAAGAAGGTGCGCTACGCCGGGATGGTCATCTGCAGGCAGCGACCCTCCACCGCGTCGGGGGTGACGTTCATGACCCTCGAGGACGAGACCGGCTTCGTCAACCTGGTGGTGTGGCGGGATGTGTTTCAAAGGCAGGAGATCTTGGCCAAGACCGCCGCGCTCCTCGGGGTCGACGGGCGTTTGCAAAAACAAGACGGGGTGACCCACCTGGTGGCGGACACGCTGTGGGTTCCTCGTTTCTCCACCGGGGACGCGGTCAACGCCAGCCGAGATTTTCGCTAAAAGAACCGGGAGGTCCTCACTTGTCGTGAGCAGCTGCCTGGGTTAAAAACGAAGCATGGCTGAAGCTCATTCCCAAAGCGATAAATCAGCCGGGCACACCTACAAGTATCCCCGGCCGATGGTGACCGTCGACACGGTGGTCTTGCGATGCACCGCTGGTGAACCTCACGTCTTGCTCGTCCTTCGGGGCAACGAGCCCTATGCGGGTCGCTGGGCGCTGCCCGGAGGTTTTGTCGAGATGGACGAGGAGCTCGAGCACGCCGCCGCCCGCGAGCTCGCCGAAGAGACGGGGTTGACCGGTGTCGCACTGCGGCAGATCGCGGCGTTTGGGCGGGTGGATCGGGATCCCCGAGGGCGCAACATCTGCGTGGCCTTCGGGGGGATC
>JAABTR010000532.1 GCA_011389755.1 Deltaproteobacteria bacterium
GCTGGGGGGCCGCGGCTCGAGGTCGAAGGGGCAGACGACGCCGCACAGGCGCGCTGGGTCCCGCTGTCCGAGGCGGCGGGGCTGGCTTTTGATCACGACGAGATCTTGAAGTGCGCCGTCGAAAAAATGGGGTTCGCGCCCCCCTCGTGAAGCCGAAGCCGAGAAAAGATCTTGCGGATCCGGCGGCTATCTGCTACGAAGCTTCGCCCGCTAGGGAATGACCGGCGGGTTTTTGTGCCGGCATTTTTTTGTAGATAAGGAGGCGAGCCATGGCCAAAAGGTGTGAAATTTGCGGTAAAGGCTCGATGACCGGAAATCTCGTGAGCCATTCGAATATCAAAACCAAGACGGTGAGCAAGCCGAACATCCAGCGCGTCAAAGCGATCGTGGATGGCACCCCCAAGAGGGTCCGGGTTTGCACCCGCTGCTTGCGCTCGGGCAAGGTCGAAAAGCGCACGCGCTGATCCGCGATAGATAAGGGGGGCGAGCGACGTCTCGGCGCGAAAAAAGGCGTCAAGGCGCATCGCGCTGCATGAATCTCGCGAACCACCAGGTATGTCCGAGGACCTCTTCACAAGGGCCGTCCGCAGCGATCCCGAGCTGACACCGCTCGCCGACAGGATGCGTCCGCGCTCCTTGGACGAGGTGGAGGGGCAGGAGCACCTGCTCGGTTCGGGGCGCTTTTTGGCCAGGGCCATCGCCGCCGATCGCGTCCCTTCGTTAGTTTTGTGGGGCCCGCCCGGGACGGGCAAGACCACCTTGGCGCGGGTCTTGGCGGCCCACACCGGCGCCGAGTTCGTGCCGTTCTCCGCGGTGGACGGGAGCCTAAAACAGGTCCGGGAGATCCTCTCGAAGGCCGCGGATAGGCGGCGGTCCTATCGCAAGCGGACCATCTTGTTCATCGACGAGATCCATCGTTTCAACAAAGCTCAGCAAGACGCCCTCCTGCCCAGCGTGGAGTCGGGGGTGGCGATCCTCGTGGGCGCGACCACCGAGAACCCGTCGTTTTCGGTGATCCCCGCGCTGCTCTCGCGCTGCAAAGTTCTGCGCCTCGAGCCGCTGCCGGCCCAGGCGCTCGTGCGCCTCATGCGCCGAGCCCTGGCGACGCCCCAGCGGGGACTCGGTCACGTCTCGGTCGAGGTCGACGACGAGGCCCTGGAGCTCATCGCCGAGGCGGCCAGGGGAGACGCCCGCTTTGCGCTGACCTCCCTCGAGATCTCCGCCCATCACGCCATGGACCAGGGTGGAAGGGTCGACGTCGCTTGCGTGGAAGAGGCTGCCCAGGCAAAGGCGCTGCAGTACGACAGGGGGGGCGAAGAGCACTACAACGTGATCTCGGCTTTCATCAAGAGCCTGCGGGGGTCCGATCCCGACGCCGCGCTCTACTGGATGTTCCGCATGCTGGAGGCCGGCGAGGATCCGCTGTTCGTGCTGCGCCGGATGATCATCTTCGCCAGCGAGGATATCGGCAACGCGGATCCCAGGGCCCTGCAGCTCGCCCTGGCCGCGGACGAGGCTTTTC
>JAABTR010000533.1 GCA_011389755.1 Deltaproteobacteria bacterium
CCCTGGATGCGCCGGCATCCAGCTTTCAAGGAGGAAAGCAATGGGACTCGTCATTAACACCAACATCGCATCGATCAACGCTCAAAGGAACATGAACCGGACCATCGGCGCGCTCAACTCGAGCTTGTCGCGGCTCTCTTCGGGAATGCGGATCACCTCGGCCAAGGACGACGCCGCCGGGCTGGCCATCTCCGAGAAGATGAAGGCCCAGATCCGCGGCCTGTCCCAGGCGGAGCGCAACGCCAACGACGGCATCTCCATGGTGCAGACCGCAGAGGGCGCCATGAACGAGGTGAGCGGCATCCTCATCCGGATGAGGGAGCTGGCGGTCCAGTCATCCACCGGGACCTTGGGCGCCGAAGAGCGGGGCTACCTGAATAGCGAATTCAAGGATCTCGTCAAAGAGATCGACCGGATCGCCGAGGTCACCGAGTTCAACGGCAGAAAGCTCCTCGACGGCACCAGCTCGGCCGGCGTCACCTTCCAGGTTGGTCTCAGCGCTGACAGCAGCGATCAAATTACCGCCAAGGTGGGCCAAAATATTAAGGGCGGGGATATTGGGGCCGATCAACTCGGACTTTCTATATTAACTACTAATGCTGATGGTACTGCTGCTACTTGGCAAACGAGCGGTTCTCTAGCTAGTCAGAGTCTGGCCAGCGCTGATGGCGCGACGGGCTCACTCGCAGTCATCGACAGGGCCATCAAGGACATCTCGGGAGCCCGCGGCGGCCTCGGTTCGGTCCAAAACCGGCTGAGCATCACGGTGAACAACCTGGCCACCCAGCGGGAGAACATCTCGGCGGCCAACAGCCGAATCCGCGACGTCGATGTCGCCGACGAGACCGTGAGGATGACCCGCAGCCAGATCTTGATGCAGGCGGGCGTCTCTGTGATGGCTCAGGCCAATCAGCTGCCGAGCATGGCGCTGTCCCTCATCGGCGGCTGACGTCGCCGCTTCCGTCAATCTCATTTCCTCGAGCATCCTGCCCATCAGTCTCTCCCGATACCCGTAAAAATGGAGGTGCGCCGGCCGCCAGGGCCGATGCGCCCTCGATCCACGCGGCGCGCTCTGGCCCCGCGCCTGTCCAATCAGCCCGGCTCGGTGGGGCGGAGCAGCCGCGCTCGGCCAAGGCGCATGTCATCCCGAGGAGCAAAGACAGACACGTCGCGGCGAGCAACAGCCCGGGAGGCCCCAGGAGGATTCGGCGAGAAGACTCTCTTCGCAAGGTCGTGGTGTCTTGGAACGGCATGGCGCAATCGACTCCTTTTAGGGCTTTTGGGAGCGTACAACAAAAACCCTAAGCGAGAGGCGTGCCAATCTCGCAACAACATGAAATCACTCCCTTATGCTCAATGAGAGGCGGGGCGTTTTGAAGGGGATATGCTTTGAAAAATAGAAAGTGAGCCGCGATCAGTAGAGCGCCTCTCAAGAGGCGAAGAGCTCCAAGGCGTCGTTTCTGACCTCGACCAGCTCATCCCATATGGAGTGGAGTTTCTCCGTCTCGATGCCGATCTGGGCGGCATCGAGTTTGCGGTTCAGGTAGCTCGAGATGGTGTCGAGGTCGGTCCTGTCCGTTCTCATGAGATGATCCAGCTGATCTGAGACGCGCAGCACGGCGATCTTCGTGCGCACCTGGGGATCCTGGTAGGCCTTTTGGGGGCGGTGGTGCCAGGCGATGATCTTCGGCAGGGGAGCCGGGAGCTTCCAGGCGTCGAGGACGTGGGCCCCGAGCGTCGCGTGATCATACCCCAGCGTGCCCCGTTCCTCTTCGTGGGCACCGTCCGGTGCGAGCATCTCCGCGCTGTAGTCGCCTTCGCCGGACTCGATGAGCAGCATCTTGCCCACATCGTGCATCAGCCCGCACAAGAACAAGCCGTCCACGTCGTGGGGAGCGAAGACCGCCGCGAGCCTTTGTGAGAGAGCGGCCACCGCGGCGCAGTGGTCTCTGATGCGCTTGCCCATCCCCGCGCTGTCGGGGAAGAGATCCATCGTCGCCACAGAGGCGACGACTTCCCGGACCGTCTTGCCTCCCAGGCGCACGAGCGCTTGGGAGATCGATCCCACCGGTTTGGTCCGCGAGAAGAACGCCGAGTTGGCCATCCGCAGCACTCCCGCGGCCAGGGATGGGTCGGCCTCCAGCGCCTCGGTGACCTCTGACATCTTGAATTCCGGTCTCGACAAGATGCCGAGCACTTGCCTGGCCACTACGGGGAAGGTCTTGAGTCCGTCGACCTCGGCGAGCTTGGCAGCGAAGCTTTTGGACGCCTCTTCGGCAGCCAAGGCGCCTTCGTCGTCAAACCAGAAGTCGATGATGATGGAGTCGTCGATGGGCATGTGGTCCGCTCCTCGAAAGGTATCTCGGTTGCTTCGACTAAGTGTAGCGGCAATGGACGGCTGGGCCAGTGCGCTGTGTTGATGAAAAAAGCCCACCTGTCCACAATGGGCGGCGATCGCGCAAGGCAGGGGGTTGTGGTCATGGGTTTTTGAAGTTAACGTAATAATCATTTGGTCCTTTGTCTTTGAAGCGAGATTGTAAATACAATGGCAAATTTCAAAAGCCCTGACGCACGCGCGAGCGAGACGGTTACGTTTCGCTTGACCTTGGATGAACGGCGCCTTCTCGACCATCTCGCCGGTCTCGCCCAGGTGACGCTCACGGACTTGTTGCGAGATATGCTGCGCGCAGAGGCGAACCGAATGGGGGTCGCCTCCGTACCCGACAAGGTGCCTCGGCGCAGGCGGGGGCGCCCCAAAAAAGAAAAACCCGCGCTCCAGGAACCCCGTATCGAAGAACTGGAATACGGCGTCAAGGCTCTGGGGCCGGCGCGCTTCGTGGAACCCGAGCCCGGGCGAGACGAGGAGATTCCGCTGCCGCTTTATCGGTCTTTAAGTCGAGGAGAATCCTCTGGTCGTAAAGAGGCGACATTCGGCGACATCGTCGCCCGCTTTCGAGAGCATTTTTCGAAAAGAGCCGAGGGGACGCGCAGGGAACTCGAAGAGACCATCCGTTTTTTGACGAGCCCCCAAGGAGAAGGCACAGAGGCGCTCTTGCCCCTCGAGACGACTTACGAGGAGCTGACTTTCGAGAGACTTAAGTCCATGAGAGAGGAGATGAAAGCGCTCCCGATCCGCGTCGCCAAGAAGAACCTGCACCTGACCTACTTGCGGATGATGCTGCACTGGGCGGTCAAGGAGCCGGACATCGGCCTCGAGCTCAACCCCGCGGTGCAGCTCAAATCGTTCACCTTAAAAGAGCTCGAAGGCCAGTGGCCGCGATTTTGATGACTAGTAGCGGTAGTGCTCAGATTTGAAGGGGCCTGCCACGGGAATGCCGAGGTACTCGGCCTGCTCAGGGGTCAGCTTGGTGAGCTTGACGCCCAGCTTGGCCAGGTGCAGACGCGCCACCTCCTCGTCGAGCTGTTTGGGCAGTCGATAGACACCGATCTCGGGCTTCTCGTTCGCCAGCGCGATCTGGGCCAGGGTCTGGTTTGTGAAGGAATTCGACATGACAAAGCTCGGGTGACCGGTGGCGCAGCCCAGGTTCACGAGGCGCCCCTCCGCGAGCATGAAGATGGAGTGCCCGTCGGAAAAGCGCCACCTGTCGACCTGGGGCTTGATGGTCTGTTTCTCGACACCGGGCCAGGCGGCCAGCGCGTCCACCTGGATTTCGTTGTCGAAGTGCCCGATGTTGCAAACGATCGCCTGGTCTTTCATTTGGGACATGTGCTTGGCGGTGATCACATCTTTGTTGCCCGTCGCCGTGACAAAGATGTCGCCTTCGCCCAAGGTGTCCTCCAGCGTCGTGACCTCGAAACCCTCCATGGCGGCTTGAAGAGCGCAGATCGGATCGATCTCGGTTATGAGGACCCGCGCGCCGAAGCCGCGCATGGACTGGGCGCAGCCCTTGCCCACATCGCCGTACCCGCAGACCACGACGACCTTGCCGGCCACCATAACGTCGGTGGCCCGTTTGATGCCGTCAGCGAGTGACTCCCGGCAACCGTAGAGGTTGTCGAACTTGGATTTGGTGACCGAGTCGTTGACGTTGTACGCCGCGAAGAGCAAGGTTCCTTTCTCGAACCGTTGGCAGAGCCTGTGAACTCCGGTGGTGGTCTCTTCGGAGACGCCGACCACCTCGGGGACGATCTTTGACCAGTGGTCCGGCGCCTCCGCGTGGAGCTTGTGAAGAAGCGTCTGGAAGGCGCGCTCCTCCACTATCTTGGTTGTGATCTCGGGCAGCGCGCCCGTCTTTTTGTGCTCTTGCTCGAGCTCATAGCCTTTGTGGATCAGTAAGGTCGCGTCGCCGCCGTCGTCCACGATGAGGTTCGGGCCGCGATCCCCGGGAAACGACAGCGCCTTGTGGGTGCACCACCAGTACTCTTCGAGGGTCTCGCCTTTCCAGGCAAAGACGGGGATGTTCTTGGCGGCCATCGCCGCGGCGGCGTGGTCTTGGGTCGAGAAGATATTGCAGCTCGCCCATCGCACGTCGGCTCCGAGCTCCACGAGTGTCTCGATGAGCACGGCGGTCTGCACGGTCATGTGCAACGAGCCGGTGACGCGGTGCCCCGCCAGCGGTTTTTTGGGGCCGTACTTTTCGCGGACGGCCATGAGGCCCGGCATCTCTTTTTCGGCGATCTCGATTTCCTTGCGACCGAACTCGGCAAGCGAAATATCGGCAATTTTGTAGTCGTTAAAGTCGGACATCACAGGTTCCTTTTCTTCAATTGTTTCGATTGACTTCTCACAAATACCGCACAATGAGCTTTGTCTTCGGCGGCAGCGTTAGTCAAGTGTGAAGGGTTTAGAGACGCGTTTCAAGAAGGTGGGGACCCGTTTCCTGGTGCAGGGACTGTTTCGTGACACAATCAAAGAGTGTCCGCCGCCGACGAAGACCGGCGCCGGAGATGATGTCAAAATCGACGGAGGATATATGAAAGTCGTTTTGTTCGACGAACTCCAAAAAGCGCCCGGCCGGCACTACGCCGAGGCCGCGCAAACCCTAAAAGACGGTGGGCTCGTGTCTTTCCCGTCCCCTTCGGGCTACAAGCTGGCGGCCGACATGAGCTCGGGACGCGCCGTCAGCGGACTTTTGCAAGCCAAGCGGCGCGTGAAGAACGCTCCGGCGCTGGTCTTTGTTCCGAAGAGACAGTGGGTGGAGACCGTGGCCGACGCGGTCAGTGAGTACGCCCTGGCCTTGATGGACGCCTTCTGGCCCGGGCCTGTGACCCTCTTGTTCGAACCCCACCCTGACCTCGATTCCAAAGTCAAAAAGGCGCTGACAAAGGCCAAGGGGTGGTTGGGGGTTCGGATGCCGGGCGATGACGTGGCGCTGGGCGTCCTGGGCGCCTTCGACGGGCCTATCTTGGTGTCGTCGGCGAACCTGGCCCAAAGGCACGGCGAGTGCTCGGTGGCGCAGGTCAAGAAGAATTTCGGACGGACGGTCGAGCTGCTTATCGACGCCGGGGATCTCCCACAGGGGCCGAAATCCACCCTGGTCGATGTGAGCCGTGGACAATGTGAGATCGTCCGGGAAGATGCCGTCGCCTCGGCCGATATCCGAAAAGCCATCTCGAGCCTTATGGCACCGCGCGCGGCGGACGGTTGAGCCGCGAGGCTACTTTGTCTTTGCCCCACCTTTTTTTTAACTTCTTCGAGCCGGCCCCCCTCTAAGTTATTTGGACGACAACGAGCGTCTTTGTTGCCATGCGCACAAGCGTTTGCGTTTGGGAATATTTTGCGCCCGGTGGCAAAACCGGGCTGGACAATGAAAGGGAGATGATTTTATAGTGGCCCAACAATTTTCCAAAACTGAGCGGAACAAAGGGATGGTAACAGTCCATTCCATGGAGGTAAGAAGATGATGAAAAAATTTGGTCTGTTGTACGTACTACTAA
>JAABTR010000534.1 GCA_011389755.1 Deltaproteobacteria bacterium
CGTCCGGATCGACCCCGAGCAGATCGTAGTTGTTGATCTTCCCAAGGGACTCGAACAGCTCGAAGATCTGCCTTTTTAAGTCGATTTTCCCGGGGCTCGAAGCCTCGCCGTTGGGCGCGCAACGGTCCTGGGGGCCGCTCGCGGCCGGGTCGGTCTCGCCTTTTGACACACCGAATGCTGGAGGCGGCGTCGCCGAGGGGATGACCACCAGCCCCCGGGAGATCAGCTCTCCGACGATGCGCCCCACCATCTCCGTGTCCAGGCCCGACAGCTCTGCGATGTCGCAGATATTGCGCTCGCCGTCGACCGCGCTGAGCACGATCTTGGCGATCACGCCCAGGGCGTCGCTGTTATCGGGGCGCTCGCTCGTAAGCGGCACCGCGTTGGGATCGGTCAGTTTCATACCCTTGGAGACACGTTGAAAACCTTTGGGACACCACTAACGATATCTACACCATATTGCGCGCGTCACAACTTCTGCGACGCGCCTTTTCGCGTCGCAGCTCGGCTAAGACCGCGCAAAGGCTCCCAAAAAGGTGGATTGCCCCACGGACGGGTTCTTTTGGAAATCAGAGGATGAAGCGGGACAAATCCTCGTCCTTGAGCACGGCGGAGAGGGTGTCTTTGACCAGCGATGCGTCAATTTTAACCTCGTCCCCGCGGCGCTCGGGAGCCGTGAAAGAGATCTCGTCGAGCAAGGTCTCCAAGATCGTGTGCAGACGCCGCGCCCCGATGTTTTCCAAGGATCGGTTCACGTCCGCGGCGATCTCGGCGATGGCCCGCACCGCGTCGTCGCCGAAATCCAGCTTGACGCCTTCGGTGTCGAGCAGCGCGATGTACTGCTTGATGAGGGCATTTTTCGGCTCGGTCAGGATGCGGGCGAAATCATCGGCGCCCAGAGACTCGAGCTCGACGCGGATGGGAAATCGGCCCTGGAGCTCGGGCACCATGTCCGCCGGTTTCGAGACGTGGAAGGCGCCCGCGGCGATGAACAAGACGTGGTCTGTCTTGACCGGACCGTACTTCGTGTTGACGGTGGTGCCTTCCACCAGCGGCAGAAGGTCCCTTTGAACGCCCTCCCGGGAGACGTCTGGGCCGTGTTCGGCGCGGCTGCGCCCCACGATTTTGTCCACTTCGTCGATGAACACGATGCCGGATTGCTCGGCGCGCCGTTTGCCCTCTTGCTGGACACCCTCCATGTCGATGAGCTTCTCGGCCTCCATGCCGGTGTACAGCTCGAGGGCCTCCTTTATCTTGACCTTGCGCTGCTTTTTGCGCCCCTTGAAACCCGGCAGGTTCTGGAACATGTCTTTGAAATTGATGTCCTCGAGACCTGCGGCGCTGAAGACCTCCACCATGGGGAAGCTGGTGTCCGGGACCTCCATCTCGATGTAGCGGTCATCGAAATCGCCCCTGCGCAGCTTTTTGCGGAGCTCCTCTTCGAGCTCGGGCCGGGTGCCGGACTCGGGGATCTCGTAGGGGGCCGGCGCCGCCATGGTCGACGCCTCGTTCTGCGCCAGCACTTTGATGATGCGGTCCTCGGCCAGATCTCTGGCCTTGGCCCGCACCCGGTCCTCCTCTTCGTGCCGCACGAGCTGGATGGAGGTCTCGACCAGATCGCGGACGATGGAGTCGACGTCGCGGCCCACGTAGCCGACCTCGGTGAATTTCGAAGCCTCCACCTTTACGAAGGGGGCCTGGGCCAGCTTCGCGAGACGCCGAGCGATCTCGGTCTTGCCCACGCCGGTTGGGCCCACCATGATGATGTTCTTCGGCGCGATCTCGTCGCGCAGCTCGTCGGGGACCTGCCTGCGGCGCCAGCGGTTGCGAAGGGCGATGGCGACGGCGCGCTTGGCTTTGTTTTGTCCGATAATGTAACGGTCGAGCTCGGACACGATCTCACGGGGCGTGAAGCTCGAGCCCACCGGTAACGCGTCTTTTTCCCACATATCAAAGCTCCTCTACAGTGATGTCACCGCCGGTGTAAATGCAGATCGACTGGGCGATGCGCAGAGACTCCTCGGCGACCGCCCGCGCATCCAGCTCGGTGTGCGTGATCATGGCCCGCGCCGCGGCAAGGGCGAACGAGCCGCCCGAGCCGATGGCGATGACGCCCTCGTCGGGTTCGATGACGTCGCCGGTGCCGGAGATGAGAAGCGAGGTCTCGGCATCTACGGCGATGAGCAGCGCCTCGAGCCTGCGCAGCATCCTATCGGTTCGCCAGTCTTTGGCGAGCTCGACCGCGGCCCGAGTCAGGTTGTTGTTGAACTCCTCGAGCTTCTCCTCGAGCCGTGAAAAGAGCGTGAAGGCGTCGGCGCTGGCGCCGGCAAAACCGGTCAAGACTCGGCCGCTGGCCAGTCTTCGGACCTTTTTGGCTTTCTGCTTCACCACGGTCTGCCCCATGGTGACCTGTCCGTCTCCGGCCACGGCGACCTTGTTGTCTCTGCGGACCGCGATGATGGTCGTCGAATGAAATTCGGTTTCGATGGTGCTCATGATTTGCGTTCCTCGTTTCGGCGCGCGAGCGGATGGGCGTCGTCGTAAACCTGCATCAGCCCGTCGATGGTAATATGTGTGTATCGCTGCGTCGTTGACAAGCTCGAATGACCCAGCATCTCCTGGATGCTGCGCAGATCGGCCCCTGAATCCAAAAGATGAGTGGCGCACGAGTGCCGCAGGGCGTGGGGGTGCACCGATTCTCGAGCGCCGATCTCGAGCCCTTTTTTGCGAACCATCTTTTGGACGCAGCGGGCGGACAAGCGGGCGCCCTTGGGGCCGATGAAGACGGCGTGGGGGTCGATGTTCTCCGGCGTCTTCGCCAGCTGGGGTCTGACACGAAGATAGCGCTCCAGGGCCGAGGCGGCGTGACGCCCCAGGGGCACGATACGCTGCTTGTTGCCCTTGCCGGTGACGCGGGCCGTGCCGCTTCTGAGGTCGAGATCGCCCAGGTCGAGCCCGACGAGCTCGCTGACCCGCACCCCTGCGCCGTAAAGCACCTCGACCATGGCGTCGTCTCGCGTGGCGCGGGGTGAGCTGGGCTTCCCGGCGCCGGCTTCCATCAAGGCGACCGCCTCGTCGACGTTGAGATAGGTGGGCATGGGTCTTTTGACCTTGGGAGTCCGGATCGCCGCCGCCGGGTTCTCGCTGACCCGGCCCTTGCGCCGCAAGAAGCGGTAGAAGCTGCGCACGGCGGCGAGCTTGCGCGCGGCGGTGGCCGGCGAGCACGTCTTGCGCGCATGAGACAAAAACCGGCGGATGGCCAGGGCGTCGACGGCGGCCGGATCGGCCGGGAGCTTCGCCTCTTCGAGGAAGGCCCGCAGCTGCCCGAGATCCCGCGCGTAGCTCTCGGCGGTGAGCGCGGACATCCTGCGCTCGTGGGTGAGGTACTCTTCGAAATCATCGATGGCCTGGTGCATGTCGTATTCCACAGCGAGCGATGATAGCGCCTTTTGGCTCAATCGAAAGCAAAGAGACCTAAATTGGCGGGTCTTCAACGCTCAAAGGCGTCTTTCCAAGCCTCTAACTCTTCGAGGGCGCGCTCGGCCGCGGCGAGGCGTCTTTGTCTCTTGCCCTGCTTTTTTTGCTTCGGCGGAAGGTCGAGCATGGCCCACACGACGTTCGAGGGCTGAAAACGACCGGCGCCGCCAAGGTGACCCAGGAGCCCTCCCAGGGCAGTGGTCCGAGGCGGCGGGGTCGGCTCTTTCCCAAGGAGGCGCGCCGCGGTGAAGACACCGGCGAGGTACCCCCCCGCGATCGACTCCACGTAGCCTTCGACCCCTGAGAGCTGGCCCGCGACGGTGATCCGGGGATCGCTTTTGAGCCTCATCTGGGGGTCGAGGACCTGTGGCGCGTCGACGAAGCTGTTGCGGTGCACTTGACCGTAGCGCTCGAAACGGGCGCCCTCGAGACCGGGGATCATGCGAAAGACGCGGCGCTGCTCGGGCCGCAGCAGCCGCGTTTGAAAACCCACGAGGTTGTAGCTCGTCCCGGCGGCGTCTTCCTGGCGGAGCTGGACCACCGCGAAGGGCCTTTTTCCCGTGCGGGGATCTCGCAGCCCCACCGGCTTGAGCGGACCGTGGGCGAGGGTTGAAGGCCCCCGGGCGGCGATCTCCTCCACGGGGAGGCAGCCTTCGAAGAAAGGCGCGGTCTCGAAATCCTCAAGGGGGGTCTTTTCGGCCAATATCAGAGCCTTGACGAACGCGAAGTAGCTCTCCTCGTCCAAGGGGCAGTTGAGGTAGTCGCCCTCCTCTTCGGCTTCGTACCGGGAGGCGCGGAACACCTTGTCAAAATCGAGGCTGTCGGCGTCCACCAGGGGCGCGATGGCGTCGTGGTAGGCGAGCAAGGAGGCGTCGCCGACGAGGGATTCGGCCAGCTTCGGGGCGGTGAGCGGTCCGGTCGCCACGATGACCTCCCCGGCCGGGAGCGCGTCGGCGGTCTTCGTCACCCGCTCGATGTTCGGCTCGCGGGCGATCTTCTCTTCCACCATGGCTGAGAACGCAAAGCGGTCGACGGCGAGGGCCCGACCGGCGGGCACACGCGTCTCGTGAGCCGCGCCCACGAGCAGCGACCCCAGTCTCTTCAGCTCCTCTTTGAGGAGCCCCACCGCGGAGGTGAGGTCCGCGCCCCGCAGGGAGTTGGAACACACGAGCTCGGCGATGGTGTTCATCGAGTGCGCCGGGGTCCTCTCGGTCGGCTTCATCTCCACGAGGGACACGCAGACGCCTCGCCGCGCGAGCTGCCAGGCGGCTTCGCACCCGGCGAGTCCGGCGCCGATCACGGTTACTTTCGGTTTCAATGAAAAGCTCCTATCTTGGGTCCTTGTCCATACGGGAGGCAGAGAATGGCCGGTCTCGTCGTCAAGCGCAAGTCTTCACGAAGGTGCGCCCGCCCTGATCCTCGATGAGCCCCATCACCTCCAAGGTGACGATGCCCGCGCTGACCGCGGAGATCCCCATCCCCGTGGCTGCGGCGATCTCGTCGATGTGCAGCGCCCGGGCTCCCAGGACCGCGAGGATGCGCGTTTCGTTTTCCGGCAGATCGAGAGGGGGGGGCTCCGGCGCCGGCGAGGCAACTGGGGACAGGCCCGGCAACCCCAGCTGGATCGCCTCAGGGGGGGCGCTCATCACTGACAGGGCGTCACCGGCGCACTCCACCAGGTGGGCGCCCTTGCGCAACAGGTCGTTTGAGCCGGCGTACGAGGGCTCGGCCGCGGGCCCTGGAGCGGCCGCCACCGGGACGCCCAAGGATGCGGCGAAGTTGGCGGTTATCAGCGCTCCGGAGCGACGCCCGGCCTGCACCACGAGCACGACGTGGCACAGAGCCGCGACGATCCGGTTGCGCTTGGGAAAGGTCCACCTCGTAGGGGGCTGCTTGGGGTGCAGCTCGCTGAGCACCGCGCCTCTTTCGCAGATGCGCCTAAACAGGCCCTGGTTCGATTTTGGATAGGCTTGCTCGAAGCCCGAACCCAGCACCGCCACCGTGGGGGCGCCCGCCTCCAGGGCGCCGTCGTGGGCGGCGGTGTCGATCCCGGCGGCCCCGCCCGAGATGATGAGCACGCCGGCCTCGCAGAGCTCCCGTGCGATCTTGCGCGTAAAGCGCACCGCCGCCGGATCGGTCTTTCGAGAACCGACGATGGCGATCGCGGGCCCCGAGGGCATATCTCCGCAGACCCAGAGGCGCTCGGGAGGTTCGCGAAGCTTTTCGAGGCGCTCGGGGTAGCCGGCTTTGCCTCGGTCGATGACCCGGCAGGTTTGCCCCGAGAAGTAGGTCTCGTGAGTGTGTCGTTCCATTTCGTTCCCGCCCGGGCCCCAAAAAAAAGAAGTGTCAGTCGCCTCGCCGCATCTCCACGACCTGGCCCACCTTGATCTCGGTGGTCGCGCTGGTGATGA
>JAABTR010000535.1 GCA_011389755.1 Deltaproteobacteria bacterium
TTTTGGGGCTCTTGTCGTTCGGTTTTTACCCCGGCCGTCTGCTGCTCCGAAGGAGCGGGGTTTTGTGCGGAGGTCACTGGCGCTTGCGGGGCGGCCGAAGCGCCCTCTTTGCTGTCCCCCCGCGGCTGGGAGATCGGTTTTTCGTGTGTCGCGTATTGGATCGCCCCGACGCCGACGAGGACTCCGAGGAGCGCGAGAGCTCCGAGGAGCCGGAGCCAACCTTTTTTTTGCGGCTCGGGTCTTGCCGAAACCGCGCGTGGCGACGGCGCCCCGATCGGCGTTCGCCGGGCGAGATCTTTTGAAGAGGCCGGGCCGAGGGCGCCGGTGGCGCTCGAAAGCGCCTGCATGAACTCATCGACGCTTTGGTAGCGTTTGTTCGGGTTGCGCTCCAGGGCCCTCAGGCAGACCTTGTCGAGCACCTTCGGGATCGCCGGGTTGACCTCGGAGGGCCTCGGGACCGGGCAGGCGTCGTTGACGAGCCGGGCGATGATGAGCTGCTGGGAGTTCTCCTCGAAGATGGTTTGCCCTGTCAGACCGTGAAACAAGACCGCGCCCAGGGAAAAAATGTCCGAGCGGGCGTCGGCAAAGCCGATATGGGCCTGCTCGGGGGAGACGTAGTAGAGGCTGCCTTTAAAAGTGCCGCTTTTGGTGAGGCCGTCGTCGTCCCAGCGCTTGGACAGACCGAAATCCAATAATTTTGGGACGATGTGGGTCTGGTTGTCCACAGTGCAGCGGGCCAGGTAGATGTTCGAGGGCTTGATGTCTCTGTGGACGATGTTTTGCCGGTGCGCCTCCCGCAGGCCCTCACACACGCCCAAGAGGTGACCGACGAGCTCCTTGATATTCTTCGAGCAGCGCAGCTTCGGAGGGTGCCTGGCTATCCAGTCGGCCAGGGTCTCGCCCTCGAGGAGCTCCATCACCAGGTAGTGGTAGCCCTCCGGGCTGACACCGGCGTCGGTGATGCTCACCACGTTTTGGTGTTTTAGCTTGGCGTTGATCCGCGCCTCGCGCAAAAAGCGCTCGGGTCCCTCTTCGTCGCACAGCTGGAATTCCTTGAGCACTTTGACCGCGCATCGCTCGTCGAGGGTCAGGTGTCTTGCCACGAAGACCCGGCCCATGCCGCCGTGGCCCAGAAGATCTTTGAGCAGGTAGCGCTCGTCGATCAGCTCGCCCGGCAGGGGGCCGCGATAGCGCGACCTGTAAGCCGCGCCCGCGCCTTTTTTTGTCACGCCTATTTTTTCTTCCATGTCATGACCGTGGTTTTTTGGACCGTGATTTTTCCTTGATTCTTTTTGCCCGGCGTGGCGATCTTGCGCGTTATGTCAATTGAGTTTCGAATATATACAGTTCATCAGACTTTGAAACGATAATCGAACCGGGCCGAAGCAAAAAGGCGATAGACCCCCGATCGCCGCGTGGGCACCTCTTGCGAGCGCTGGTCTGGGTTGGTCGAAGGAGCGAAGCGAAGGGTCAGCTGTGCTGGAGGCGCCTGTCGACTCGAATCGGCTCGAGGACGCCCACGAGCTTGTTGTAGTTTTTGAGTCGCTCCAAGAAAACGTCGGTGATCTGGGTCCCTTTTTTAAGCAGTAGGCGCTCGTCTTTCGTTGTGACGTCGCTTTTAACAATGTCACCGGGCAGGATTTCCTCTACGGACACGTCTAGCACCTGTGAATTTCCACCGCCGAAGTCGTTGACCAGAGCCGATATGCGCTCCAATAGCTTTTCGTCGAGACCTTCGGGGTGCTTTACGAGGTACGCCAGCGCCTCGGTGGTCGTCATGCCGCGATCTTCCAAAACGGTGAGCTCGTGGAGGATTCGCAGTATTTTCGCACCTTTGGGGATGGTCTGTGAGGTCACCTCTTTTAGATCGTCTCGGTACCGGCCTCCGAAGTGTTTGACGACGTTGGCTGTCTCCTCGAGCCTCGGAATGTTGCTGATGAGTCTGTGGCTGATGCGCGGAATCTCCGCCAGGATCTCGGCTTCTGAAGTTTGCAGCTTTGCGCCCGCGGCGAGCTTTGCCCGAAGCTCTGAGGGCATTGTCAACAGGCCGATGGGGTGCAGCATGGCCGCGACCTCGAGCTCCCAGGTGTTGTCGAGACCCAGTTGAGGGGCGATCTTTTTGACATATTTTTGCAAGCTCTCGGCCTGGTGAAACGCGTCTGGATCGGTGGTGGCGATGATCTGGGTGAGCACCTTGACGCTGCCCTTGAGGGTTTGCTCGAGCAGCTCCCGCTCAGCCACGATGAGCTGATGCTGCTTGTGGGCATCTGTGATGGCGGCGAGCAGGGTCTCCGATTGGCATGGCTTGGTCAAGAAGCGAAAGATGTTCCCTTCGTTGACCGCCTTCATCGCCGTCTCGAGGTCGGCGTTACCGGTGAGCATCAGCCGCACCGAGTCGGGGCTCACCTGCTTGACCTTTTTTAAAAATTCAACGCCGTCCATCTGAGGCATGCGCATATCCGAGACGACGACGTGAAAGGGCTCATCGTTTGCGATGGCTTCGAGCCCCAGCTTCCCGCTCTCGGCTCCGGTCATATCGATGTCATTGCGAAGTTGCCGCCGATAACCGCTCAGGACCATCGGTTCGTCATCTACGAGTAAAACCCTGGGTTTCGTCATCTGCTTTGTCCTTGAGCGACTTTGGTGTGATAGATTTCCCTCCAGTGTTCGATGCTATCGGTCATACCGACCGCCTCGACGTACGTGGGATCCCAAAAATTAGGCGGTGACACTTCGCCATCATCGTCGCCTTCTTCTTCGCCTGCTTCTTCGATGACCAAACTGTTCGATGCATTTACGATTCCGTTGGCCATGTGGACGACGGTGAGGGTGGACAGCGCCTGCGACAGACACGCACCCGGTCTGTGGTGGAAGGCCACCGCCTCCACGATCGGATCGGGCAACCCCCACAGACCGAGCAGGTACGCGCCTATCTCTGCGTGACTGGTTCCAAATTCCTGTAATTCGGCCTCGTACAGCTTGGCCTCTTCATTTGGAAAGCGATTTAGCAATTTGCGATAGGGCTTGCCCAGGTTGTCGACGAGCACGATCTTTCCGCAGTCGTGCAACAGGCCGGCCGTGAGGGCGTCGTCGGCGTCTTGTTTGTCGGCTTTGCGCGAAAAGACGATCTCTTGGCAGAGTTTGCCCACGACCAGGCCGTGCCCCCACAGTTGCTCGAGCAGAGTCTGCGAGAGGCTCTCTTGGTCGATTTGGGCGAAGATCTTGTCGAACAGGACCAAGGAGCGGATATTGTCTAGCCCCAAGAGGCTGACGGCCTGTCTGGTGCTCGATATTTGGCGTCGCACGCCGAAGTAGGCCGAGTTGACGATTTGGAGGATCTTCGCCGTGATGCCCGGGTCCTGCTCGATGAGCTTGGCCACATCCGCCAGGCAGCCGTCGTCGGACTGGAGAACCTCGATGAGCTCGTGATAGACCGACGGGAGGCTCGGCAGCTTCTCGATTTTGCCGACGACGCTCGATCCGTCGAGGTCGATGGTCTCGCGAAGGGCGCAGGCTCTGGCCACGGTGGTGCGCAGCGTCTCGGCGTCGCAGGGCTTGGCGAGATACTGGTGGCTCGGGCCGATAGATCGCAAGATCGTCTCTTTGTGCGCTTGTCCCGAAAGCACGATGCGCACCGTATTGGGATATTTATCCTTGACCCGGCCGAGCAGCTCGGCTCCATCCATCTCCGGCATCCGCATGTCAGAGACAACCACATCGAAGCCCTGTTCGGCCATGGCGTCGAGGGCCGCGGACCCGCTCTCGGCGAAGGACATGTCCCACTGATTGCGAAGGGGACGGAGCATTCTTCGCAGACCCATCAGGACGTTCGGCTCATCATCGACGAACAGAACTTTCTTTTTTTCGGTCATTTCTGCTCGGACCTCGTTTTTGACGTGTTCACCCCGTGGCTATTTTGCACAGCTTTAATGAACACCACGAAAATATAGCACCGTACCTTGGGTGTTCGAGGAAACTTCTCGGCCCCGTGGGCTCCTCGTGACGGATCGGCCCGGCTTGGCGAGCGGCGTCTCGGTCTGCGAAGGGTTAAACCTCGCCGCTGCTGCTGGAAGGGACTGAAATAAGTGCTAAAAACTTACAAGCTTCGCGTTCGCCGGGAAAGAATGAGCGAATCGAGAGTCGTCGGCATCGGCCCTGGCAGAGTCTGTCGCCAAAGGGAGAAAATATGAAAGCCGCGCAAAACGCGACAACCGGTATTACAGGAGGCTATCGCATCCTTGTGGTCGATGACGACCCGCACATGTTAGCCACTTTCGAGCGAATCCTCGGTAACGCTGATGGCTTAGCTCGCCCCAGTGAGATACGCGATCCTCTCAATGACGCGGCGTCAAAACCGTTATCTACGGGGGTCCTTTTCGAGATCGACGCCGTGCTGCGGGGTGAGGACGCCGTGAGGGTGGTGCGTCAGGGGCTCGAGGACGGCTTCCCGTTTTCACTCGTGTTTATGGATCTCAAGCTCCCAGGCGGCATCGACGGGGTCGAAGCGATGAAGGATCTGTGGGGTGTCGACCCTCGCATTCAGGTGGTTTTGTGCACGGGGGTCATCGATCTGCCTTGGGAGGATTTGGTCGCCGAGATAAACCTGCGAGACAACTTGTTGGTGATAAAGAAGCCGTTCGATGAGATAGAGGTCCTCCAGGCCGCCTACTCGATGACCTGCAAGTGGTACCTTCAAAAGAGCGTCGAGACGCAGCTGTCGGCCCTCGAACATCGCGTCGAAGCGCGAAGCCGCGCCCTGGCCGAGGCCAATGAGAAGCTGCGCGCGGAGATCAAAGAGCGCGAGAAGATGGAGACCGAGCTGCGCCTCGCCCACAAGCTCGAGGCGATAGGTCAGCTCGCCGCGGGGATCGCCCACGAGATCAACACGCCCACCCAGTACGTGAGTGACAACACACAGTTCTTAAAAGATTCCTTCGACACAATGGTGAAGATGCTTCGGCAAACTCGCGATGTGATTCAAGGGATTCAAAGCGGGAGCGTTGCCCCTGAAGCCGGGGCCCAAAAATGGTTCGAGATGTTCGAGGAGGCCGACCTCGACTTCATCATCGATGAGTGCCCCACCGCCATTGATCAGTCGCTCGATGGCCTTGGGCGTATCGCAAAGATCGTCAGAGCCATGAAGGAGTTCTCCCACCCGGGCAGCGAGCAAAAAACGGCGACCGACCTGAACCGGGCTCTCGAGACCACCATCACGGTGGCGCGCAACGAGTGGAAGTACGTGGCCGAGGTGGAGACCGATTTCGATGAAGAGCTCCCGCTTGTCGACTGTCATCCGGGTGATATCAACCAGGTGTTTTTGAACATTATCGTCAACGCCGCGCACGCGATCGCGGCAAAGCGCGGGGAAAACCCAGAAGAAAAAGGGCGGATTCACGTGGTTACGCGGCGGCTCGACGATGAGTGCGAGGTGCGCATCGAAGACAACGGCCCCGGCATCGCAGAAGCCCACAAGCAAAAGATCTTCAATCCCTTTTTTACGACGAAGAAGCTGGGCAAAGGCACCGGTCAGGGGCTCGCCTTGGTGCACGCGGTGATTGAAAACCACGGCGGATTCATCGCAGTCGATAGCGAGGAGGGGCGTGGTACGGCGTTCATTTTGAGGCTGCCCCTTGGTCATGGCATGGCTAAAGGATAAGCTCTTGTCGGGCCTCGAGCAGGCCCGAGGGGACGACTCAAACTCAGGGTGATATATGAGCTCAGTTCAAGAACCCTTTTTCGTGACCACTTCGCTGGGGGAGGCATTGCTTAAGAATTTGACATCGCTCCTGATAGGCGTCGATGCCTCGGGGACGATAGGGTACTGGAACCCTCCGTGCGAGCAAGTCTTTGGGCGAACCGCCGAGG
>JAABTR010000536.1 GCA_011389755.1 Deltaproteobacteria bacterium
GTTATCTTCGAAAGGGGTGGCGCCGGCCGATGCCCCGAGCATCGTGACCGCAGTGACGGTGACAACAAAGGCTCTAATTGAACGCACGATGGACTCCTTGTTTGGCGGTGCGGTGGGGGTCGCACTCTTATCGCAGTTTGACTTTTTTTTATATCGCGATGGGGCGCGCTTTTTCAAGTTGAGTGTGCCTCTAGGGGCGCGAGACGGACGGGTATATTTTATTGACTCGACATCATTTTTTGGCAGGCAGGGCAGATGGGGCCGCCGGGCTGACCGCATATGTTGCACCGCGCCGCCGGGGCGCCTCCCGCGCGAGGAGAGGGCAGATCGCTCAGGCCGGTGCCGCAGCGCAGGTGTTTTTTGCTCCTGGCGATGGGGGCGAACCTTTCACTTACCAGATCGGCCAGGTGCCGAGCCAAGAGGAAGTAGAGGAGCGCGTAAACCGCGATCAGGACGAGCAGCCCACAGGCAGGAGGAATCCAGCCGCCCCATATCTCAGCGAGATTGACCAGCACAGACCACCCGGCGAAACCGGCGACTGCGAAACACAAGAGCTTGGCAAAATGACGTGCCATGTCGCGATCAACCTCGCGGCGGCTCGATGTGGCCTTGAGTCTCGAGGTCCACGGGCTCGACGACGACGTCGTGGGCTTCACTCTTTACGATGCGGGCCGAGATGATGTCCCCCCGGCGGCCCTGGCTCGAGACGATATATGTGCGCCCGTCTATCTCCGGGGCCTGGCCGTGATGACGTCCCTCGAGGACATAGGCGTCTTCGTCCGCGGCGCCCTCGACGAGCACCTCGAGGGTCTGTCCCACCCGAGCGGCCAGGTTGCGTCTCGAGATGCGCTTTTGAACAGACAGGAGTCTGCGGTAGCGGTTGTACGAGTCTCGCTTGCTCACCTTGGGCTTCATGTGGAAGGCTGCGGTGCCTTCCTCTTCGCTGTATCGAAACGCGCCGAGGTGATCGAAGCGCGCCCACGAGATGAACTCGAGAAGCGATTCGAAATCCTGTGGGGTCTCTTTGGGGTGTCCGACGAGCACGGCGGTGCGCAAAAAGGCATCGGGCAAGAGCTCTCGCGTCTTTTCTATCACTCGCTTCAGCGTCGAGGGGCCGTGTCCGCGTCTCATGGCTTTGAGTACGCCGGCGCTCGCGTGCTGAATCGGTATGTCGATGTAAGGGACCACCTTTTCGCTGTCTCGCATGGTGCGCAAGAGTCTGTCGGTCACCGCGTCCGGGTAGAGGTAGAGCACGCGAATCCAGCGCAGCCCTTCGATGCCGTTCAAAGTGGTCAGGAGAAAGGAGAGCTCCGAGCTGCCGGTCAGATCTCTCCCGTAGGCCGCGCTGTCTTGGGCAACGAGGCTTAGCTCGACGACACCTTTGTCGACCAAGCGACGGGCCTCCTCGGCGATGTCCGCGGCGGGGCGACTCGCCGAGCTGTTTCCGCGGATGAGGGGGATGGCGCAAAAGGCGCAACGCCTCGAGCAGCCGTCCGCAATTTTAACATAGGCGAAGGAGGCACCCGGCTCGATGAACCTCTCGTGCCCAGCGGGGGCCAAGTGGTGTCCTGGAGGTCCGACCTCGATGCGCTGGGCGAAGCCGTCCAAGATTGAGGAAAACTTTTCGAGGTCGGTGGTGCCGAGCAGATAGTCGTACTCGGGCAGCTCATCGGCCATCTGTCCGGGGTACCTCTGTGAGAGGCAGCCTGTGGCGACGAGCAGACGGCAGCGCCCCTTTTCTTTGTAACCGAGCGCCTCACACAAGACCCCCACCGACTCTTCCCGGGCGGCTTCGATGAACCCGCAGGTGTTGACCACGATGACGTCGGCGTCTTCGGGGTCGGCGACGATATGTAAACCCCGGTCGGTGGCGATCCCGGCCAGGACCTCTGTGTCGACCCGGTTTTTCGGGCAGCCCAGGGAGATGAAATGGATGGTCTCGTAAGG
>JAABTR010000537.1 GCA_011389755.1 Deltaproteobacteria bacterium
GCGATCCCGGCCAGGACCTCTGTGTCGACCCGGTTTTTCGGGCAGCCCAGGGAGATGAAATGGATGGTCTCGTAAGGCGTCTTCGAGTTGCTCATGGCGCGACTGACAATAGTCCGGCTCGGTGTTTCAGGCAAGCTCGAGCAAAGTCGCCTCGGTCCCAAAAGCGAGGGCGGGCTCAGATCCCGCGCAGCGGGCCGGCAGGTCCCGGGATGTCGCCCAGCCGGGAAATGAACCGATGGATGATCCCGGCGGTGGCGCCCCAGATATTGTGCCCGCCGATGTCGTACCTGTGATACGTGAAGACCTCTCCGTGATGGTTGAGCTCGCACAAGCGGTGGTTCTTCGGGATGAGCAGCTCGTGGAGGGGGACCTCTATGATGACGTCGACCTCCCGAGGATCCACCATGAGAGGCGCCTTGGAGTCCACGAGAGCGACCACCGGCGTGATGATGAAGCGCGTGATCGTCCACGTGTCGTCGAGGAGGCCGATGACTTCGACCTTTTGAGGGTCGAGGCCGATCTCCTCGTTGGCTTCCCTCAGAGCCGTTGCCACCGGGCCCTCGTCATGGGGCTCCACGTGACCTCCGGGGAACGATATTTGCCCTTTGTGGGTCGCCACGGTCATGGTCCTGCGGGTGAGCACCAGTTGTGGCCCCTCTTCGCGCATGACGATCGGGACCAGCACCGCCGCTGGGATGAGGTTGGGCTCGTCGAGTTTCTTGGGCGCGCACGGCAGCGCGGATACAATCCAATTGCGAAGAGGCCCTGAAAACTTCAGGGCGCTGGACTTTGAGATCCCGGTTTTCGAGGCGTTTATAGTCATGATGCTCGTACTTGTGTTTATCCTGTTCCTCGGTCGTTGCAACCCACCATTTGCACCGGCGCGGCTTGACACCGGGGTGATTCGTTTCAGAAAATGTCGGTGTCGTTTGCATTTGCACAGCGTGGAGGTTCAATGCGCAGCTCGTTTTTTTCGACGGTGATCGCGATCGCAGGAATCATCGTGCTGACACTCAGCAATGGGGCTCTTGCGCAGGGGCAGGAGGCGGCGCCTTTGCCCTCGGGGCTGTTCGATCTCGATCCCGCAGCGCGCATCTTGGCTATCGAGGAGGTGGCCAAAGACGGCAACGTCGCCGCAGTGGGAAAGCTCGCGGGGCTCCTCCACAGCGATCCCCACTCCGGCGTCCGTGAGGCCGCCTGCCGGGCGCTGGGCGCTCTGAAGGCCAAGAGCCAGCTGGAGCTGCTCGAGTCGGTGTCGCTGGGAGATCCCAACGCCGAGGTGCGCGCCGCCGCCGGGCAGGCCATCGCGGCCATCCGAGGCCAGGGGCGCGGAAGCGGCGATGGCACTGAGGCAGACGAGGGCGGAACGCGAGAATCGGCCGAGCCCGAACAGGTCCGCGAAAAGTATCGCATGCCCGAGCTGCTCGACCCGGTCCCCGAGCCCGAGGAGGCCAAGACCTTCGCCGTCGGCGTGGGGAGCATGGGTACCTATGGGGTCGCGTCTATCGATTTTAGATTTAGGATCGACACCGGCGGCCAGATTCTGCCGTGGATCGGCCTCGAGATTGGCGGAGGCTGGACCCCACCGGGCGGCTACCAACTCATCGCCGGGAGAATCGACGATATCACCGACGGGGAAAATCAGTGGAAGATCATCCACGGCGGCGGCGGCGTGCTGCTCTACCTCCACCGCGACCACTACATCCCCCTGCGCGGGGCTTTCGACCTCGGCCAAGGCCCTTACGGTTCGGTGGGCTACGGCTACGAGCAGCTCAACTTCGAGGGCTTCTTCTCGTGGGGGTTCGAGGTGGGGATGCTCTTCCATCCGGGGATGAGCCGCTTCATCGACAATCTGGTGGACTGCGAGGCCCAGGGCGCCAAGTGCTCGAGCGACGAGCTCTGGCCGGTGGTGCCCTACGTGCGATTTTCGCTCCATTTTTACCTCGTCTGACCGTTTACAATGCGCCGACGTCAGGTGCCGGACACCTGAGCCGCGACCCGGGTTGTCAGCGGTGAGCAAGACTTCTATAAGGATGCCCGAGCTTGAGGAGGCCATCCGTGTCGGACGTAAAAATTGCCTTACCCTCACGATTGAGCACGAAGGTCGAGCAGCTGCTCGGCGGGGAGCACGTCTATCTTTTGATTCTGGCGGCTTTGGTGGGACTGCTCGGAGGCCTCGGGGCGGTGCTCTTCCGCGAAATGATAGAGCTCTTTCGCTCACTGGCCTTTCCCGAGGGCGCTTCACTCGAGGCGCTCGGCCGGGCGCCTTGGTACAAAAAAGTGATCCCGCCGGCCATCGGAGGGCTGCTCGTGGGTCCGCTGATCTGGTTTTTCGCCAGGGAGGCCAAGGGACACGGGATCCCCGAGGTGATGAACGCGGTGTCGAACCGGGGCGGCAAGATTCGCAGGCGCGTCATGATGGTCAAGACGCTGGCTTCCGCGCTCACCATCGCCTCGGGAGGATCGGCCGGACGCGAAGGTCCGATTGTGCAGATCGGCGCCGGCATAGGGTCGTCCATCGGCCGGGTCTTGGGCTTCGAGGGCAACCGGCTCATCATCCTGCTCGGCTGCGGGGCGGCCGCCGGTATGGCCGCGACGTTCAACGCCCCCATCGCCGGTGTCATCTTGGCGGTGGAGGTCATCATCGGGAGCGCCTCGGTCAGCGTCTTCAGCCCCATCGTGGTGGCGTCGGTGATGGGGACCATCGTCGCGCGGATGTGGTACGGCGACGAGCCGGCGTTCATCAACGTCCCCGAGTACCGGCTCGTCGCCCCCATGGAGCTCGCGTTCTACGTGCTCCTCGGGGTCTTGGCGGGACTTACAGCCGTGGCTTTCATCCGAGGGATCGTCCTGCTCGAGGATCTTTGGGAGAAGGTGCCGCTGCCCGGATGGGCCACGCCGATGATAGGTGGAGCCATCGTTGGTGGAGTCGCCCTTGTCTTTCCCCAGGTGCTCGGCGTGGGGTACGAGACCATCGACTTCGCCCTGCACGAAGGGGTGCACAGTGGGATGCCGCCGGGGTGGATGGGACCGATAGCCCTTTTTGTCGCGCTCATCTTTTTAAAGATCGCCGCCGCGGGGATGACCCTCGGCTCGGGCGGCTCGGGCGGCGTCTTCGCGCCGGCGCTCTTCGTCGGAGCGTGTCTCGGCGCCGCCTTTGGGCAGACCCTGGAGGAGCTCTTGCCCGGCCAGACCGCCCATTCGGGAGCCTACGCCCTCGTGGGGATGGGCGCGGTCCTCGCCGGGGCCACCCACGCGCCCATCACCGCCATCATCATGCTCTTCGAGCTGACGAGCAACTACACCATCATCTTGCCGCTCATGCTTTCGTGCATTATTTCGGTGGTCATCGCCACGAAGATCTTTTCTTCGTCGATCTTCACCACGCGGCTGCTTCGAAGAGGGGTGCGCCTGCGGAGCTCTTCGGAGGCGGAGATGATGCGTACGACGAAGGTGCGGCGCATCTTGCGCCCGCTGCCCGAGACGATGGAGCCCGGAACTCCCCTCAAGGAGGTGCTGCGGCGCGCCCTGTCCAGCTCCCTGCTCCATCAGTATGTCGTCGACGAGATGAACCGCCCCGTGGGGGTGATCACCCTGCGGAGGATCAAGACGTTATTGTCGGAGACGGATTTGGACGAAAATTTATTGGTCGCCGCGGATGTCATGAGATCCCCGGTCACGGCGGTGAGGCTGGATGACACCCTCGATATCGCCATGTCCCAGATATCGCGCCTGGACACCGAGATGCTCCCGGTTTTAGATGAGGACGGCACCTTGGCCGGTACCCTGACGCGGCACGACA
>JAABTR010000538.1 GCA_011389755.1 Deltaproteobacteria bacterium
CTGGGCCGGTTCGAGGACAGGCGACGCGAGGTCGAGGAGCTCCGCCGGATCGCCAGGCACCTGGGCGACAAGAGCCTCCAAGCCTTCGCCGAGACGAGGCGGGCGCGGATCGAGTACGATATCGGGGAATTTGTCGAGTCCGCCCAGACACTCAGAGACGCCCTGGAGCTTGCGGTCGCGGCAGATGACCCCACCGGGCAGATGGAGGCCGTGCGTCTCCTCGCGTACGTGGCCGTTGAACAAGGACACCTCATCCGCGCCCTGGACTGCGCCAATCGGGCCATGGCGCTCATCCCGGGCGAGAACGAGCGCGCGCCGTACTTTTTGGCCCGGGCCTTGGGCATCAAAGGCTTCGTCCTGCTCAACATGGGCCACCTCGAGGAGGCCGCGGGCAGCCTGGCCGAGGCTCTGGTGCTCTTTCGGAAACTGCGCAAGAGGCGAAACCAGTCCGTGGTGCTGAGCAACCTGGCGCTGCTCGCCCAAGCCCGGGGCGAGCTCTCGGTGGCCATCGACTTCATCGAGAGCGCCATGCGCATCGACGGGAAGATCCGGGACATCAGCGCCCGAGGACGCAAGCTCGCCACGCTCGGCTCCTTTCGCACCGAGCTCGGCGACTTCGAGGCCGCCGAGGGGGGGCTTCGGGCCGGCAAGGCCTTGTGCCGGGAGAACCTGGAGCGGGTCGGGGAGGTGGAGGCCGATTTGGGGCTGGCGGAGCTCGCTCTCCAGCGGGGCGACCCCGAGCTCGCCCGCGGCATCCTCGAGGAGGTGGGCCGCGGGCACTTCGTCACGCGCAGCCGCCTGCTCATCGTGTGGCACAGGCAGCTCGCCGCCCAGGCGCTTCGGGCAGCCGGGCTCGCGGGCGCGTCGCTGCGCATCGCGGAGGAGGCCTACCGCATCGCCTTGGAGGCGGGCATCAACGCAGAAGCCGTCCACGGGGGCGCACTCCACGGGCTCATCCTAGCCGAGGCCGGCATGCCCGGACAGGCTCAAGCCGCCACCCGGCGCGCCACCGAGCTGTTGTCGTCCCTGGGCAGGGTGCGGCGCGCCGAGCGCGTCTGGTGGCTCCAGGCGAAGACCTTCCACATCATGGGCAACACGTACCGGGCCGACCTGGCGCTCGAGCAGGCGCGCCAAGAGGTCGCGCGGAAAAAGCAGCTGCTCAGCGACCCGGAGCAGGCCGCCTTTTACGCCGCGCACCCCCTGGTCCGCGCCATCGAGCAGGGGCTGCCCGATAAATGACCGACCGCGACGAGGCACCGGCCGGCGCAGAGCTCAAAATCCTGTACGAAGATGAAGCGCTCTTGGCGGTGGACAAACCCTCGGGGATGCTCGTCCACCGAGGCATGGGGCGAGATCGGGTGACCCTGTGCGATCTGGTGGCTGGGCGCTCCAGCGGGCCGGCCCACCCCGTCCACCGCCTGGATCGGGGGACGAGCGGTGTGCTCATCTTTGCCAAGAGCTCTTCGGTGGCGCGGCTGCTCGCCGACCAGCTTCAAGGCGACGAGGTGACGAAAAAGTATGTCGCCATTGTGCGAGGGCGGCCTCCGAAGTCCGGCGACATCGATCATCCGGTCCCGTCCCGAGAAGGAGGCCCCCGGGTCCCGGCTCGCAGCACCTTTCGCACTCTCGAGACCCTCGCCACCGAGCCGAGGCACAGCTCCATCGTGGAGGTCACCCCTTTGACCGGGAGATTCCACCAGGTGCGCAGGCACCTCAAATCCCTGAGCCATCCGGTCATCGGCGACGCGAATTACGGCAGAGGCGACTTGAACCGCGCCTTTCGCTGGCGCTATGGTCTGGGGAGGCTGGCGCTGCACGCCCTGCGCTACGAGCTCTGGCATCCCGAGACCGGGCAGAGGCTCGTTTTTTTTGCCCCCTTGCCGGCGGACCTCGCCGGGCCGATGAAGCGGATGGGAACAAAATGGGATCCCGAGCTGTTCGATGGGCGGCGGCGCGAACCGCTTTTGAACAAAGGGTAAAAAATGGATATCGAGCTGAAAGACGTCACCAAGAGCTACCACCGCCGCCACCGCTCGGGAAAGGCGGTGCTTACGGACCTGAGCTTTTCGGTGCCGAGCGGCAGCGCCACGGTCCTCACGGGACCGTCCGGGAGCGGGAAGACCACCATGCTCAACCTCATCGCCGGGCTGCACCTGTGCGAGTCCGGGTCTGTTCGGGTGGGGCCCCACGTGCTGGGCGGCCTGAGTGAATCGAGAAGGGATCGCTTCCGCGCGCGCCACATAGGTTACGTCTACCAGACGTTCAACCTGCTCTCTCCCCTCACGGCCCTCGAAAACCTCACGGTCCCCTCGAGCCTCATCGGAGCCTTTGGCCCGGGCACCAAGGCGCGCGCCGAAGCTCTGCTCGAGACGCTGGGCCTTGGAGGTGAGCTGCACAAGCGCCCCTACGAGCTATCGGTGGGACAAAGGCAGAGGGTCGCCGTGGCCCGCGCCGTGCTCAAAAAACCGGACGTGCTCGTCGCGGACGAGCCGACGGCCAGCCTCGACAAGGCCGCCGCCAAGGTGGTGATATCGGCTCTCGAAGGGCTCATCCGCGGCGGCGCCACCTTGGTGGTCGCCACCCACGACCCACAGCTCACCGAGGCGCTGGGCGCCCGGGTCTTCGCTGTGGATGAAGGGAGGTGGGCGGCGTGATCGCTCGACTGGGCTCCATCGTCTTTCTCGCCGTGCGCTACCTGCGGGCCAGGCCCTTTGCCACGTGGGTCTCCATCGCCTCCGTCGCGGTCTCCCTCATCTTCGTGGTGGGGGTCTCCCTCGTGGATTTCGGCATCAAGAAGACCGCGGTGGGCGGCGCGCTGCGCTACCCCCTCATCGTGGGTCCGGGGGGCTCGAGCGGCATCTCTTTGACCTTCTCCACGGTGTTTCACATCGACAAGCCGTCGGGGACCATCCCTTATGAGATCTACGAAAAAATAAAGGCCGACGATCGGGTGCTCGCGGCCTACCCGCTGGCGATCTCCGATTCCCTGCGCAGCTACCCCATCATCGGCACCAACGAGGAGTACGTCGCTTCGCTGCCGGCGCCGGTCCTCTTCGGCTCCAGACGTATCGAAGATCCCCGCGACGCCGTGCTCGGTTACGAAGTCGCCCTGCGGACCGGCCTCGACGTCGGCGACACCTTCTCGGGGACCCACGGCGCCGTAGGCCACGAGGGCGCCCATGTGCACGACGATTTCTCCTACCGGGTGATCGGGATCCTCGCCTCGACGAGCGGACCGGCGGACGCGGCGGTCTACGTGCCGTGCGAATCGGTCTGGTCCGTGCACCGGCACGCCGACGAAGAGCACACCCACGAAGAGCACGCTCACGAGGAACACGCACACGAGGAACACGCACACGAAGAAGGAAAGACGGAGAAAGGCGCTCTGACCGCGGTGCTGGTCCGGACGCGCAACCCGGTCTACACGGCGCAGCTCGAGGCGGAGCTGTCGAGGACCGCGGGTGTGACCGCCGTGGACACCGGGCGGATCATCCGAAAAGTGGTGGACTACATAAAGACCGGCGAAAACCTCATCCGGGCCTTTAGCGCCGTGACGTTGGCCGTGGCCGTGGCGATGATCCTCGTGACCGTCTTGATGTCCCTGGCCGAGAGGCGCAAGGAGCTGGCCCTCATGCGCTCCATCGGGATCGGCCGCGCCACCATCGCCGCCATCGCCGTGACCGAGACGTTCCTCATGACCACCGCGGGCGCCGCGCTCGGCATGCTGGGGGGTCACGTGGCCGTGTGGTGGGCGCAGGCGCCCCTCAAAAGCGCCCTGGGGGTCACCGTGGACCCGTGGGTCTGGACCCAAATGGAGACCTTCGCCCTCGTAGCCGCCCTGGTGGCGGGCCAGGTGCTCGGCCTGGCGAGCCTCGTGTGGACCTACCGAATGAACCTCGTCGAGGCCATCGCCCGGGATTGACCGCGCGACCTTTCGCGAAAATGCAAAGTGTTGTAAGCCTTTTTTTCGACTGCGGGCCTTGACCCCCGGGGCCATGAAAACAAACGCGAGGAGGTACGCGATGCAAAGCATACGGGATAAGCTCATCTTCGTCATCGGGCCGCCGCGTTCGGGATCCACCATGCTCCAGCGTATGCTCGGTTCCCACAGCGCGATCTACACCCACCCCGAACCGCACATCATCACCCCGCTTGCTCACCTGGGCTACTACGAGAGCGTGGACAAAGCGCCCTACGACCACATCAACGCGGCCGAGGCCATCCGCGAGTACGTCGAGGATCTGCCCGGCAAGGAAGAGGACTACCTGGACGCCTGTCGGGCGTACGCCGATATCCTCTACGGTCGCATGTTGGACCAAGCCGGCAGGTCGATGATGGTCGACAAGACCCCGGCGTATGGGCTGGTGCTGCCGTTCTTGTCGAAGCTCTACCCCGAGGCCAAGTACATCGTGCTGACCCGTCAGCCCCTGGCGATTTTGTCGTCGTATGCCAACTCGTTTTTCGAAGGCGACTACGACGCGGCGGTGAGCTTCAACAACATCCTGGAGCGCTACGTTCCGGCCATGGCCAAGTTCCTGCGGGAGGCCGAGGTGCCGAAGTACCATATCGGCTACGAGGATCTGGTGCGGCGGCCCGAGGAAAAGATGGCGGAGATCTTCGCGTTTTTGGGCCTTCCCAACGAAGAGGGCGCCGTGGACTACGGCAAGCACCAGCACGTGGAGAAGAGCTACGGAGATCCCAAGGTCAAGCACCAGAGCCGCCCGACCACCAAGTCGGTCAGCAAGTGGGCCAAGGAGCTGGCCTTCGACACCCACAAGCGCGATATTGCCCAAGCCATCGTCGATCGGCTGGATCCAGGCGACCTCCAGACCTGGGGCTACGACAAGGCGACTTTGTTCGAGCGGGTCGCCGAGGCCAGCGGACAGCCGCCCGAGAAGGACAAGAAGTGGCAGTGGGATTCCTACCGGCTCAAGAGAAAAGCGTTCTTGTCGCTGCGCAAGAACATCCAAAATAACAACGTCGGCAAGGCCGTGCGCAAGGTGAAGTACTACTGCGACGTGCTGCTGCGCGAATCGTGACACAGCCGGCACAGCCCGGATCCTGATACCCCGCCCGTCTTTCCAAAAAAGTACTGCCTTTACAAATAGTTGGAGGGTCTTGTGTTCAACCTTCCACTTTCTGGCATAATTACTGCTTATTACCCCGAAACAAAATAAGGAGGTCCAGCACCATGGCCCACCAGACCCAAAAGTACGTGCCCACGACCTGTGTCTTCGAAGCCACGCTGGCGTGCAACCTGCAGTGCCGTCACTGCGGCTCCCGCGCCGGAAAGCCGCGAGGCGACGAGCTCTCGGCCGAGGAGGCGGCCAAGGTGTTCGAGGATCTGGCGGCGCTTGGGTGCGAGCGGGTGACGATCTCCGGCGGCGAGCCCACCATGCGACCGGACTGGCTCGACCTCATCTCCTCAGCTTCGAAGGCCGGCCTACGAGTGGGCATCATCACAAACGCCCTAAAATTCGACTACGACGCGGCCCGCGCGGCCAAGGAGCGCGGCCTGGGCGCGGTGGGGTTCAGCGTCGACGGCCCAGACGCCCGGGTTCACGACATGATCCGGGGTAAGGTCGGGCATTTCGAGCGCCTCAAGAGGGCGATGAGGGACTGCCGCCGGGCCGAGCTGCCTTTTGCCGTGGTGACCTTCGTGCACCGGGACAACATCGACCGCCTCGAAGAGATCTACGATCTCATACGCGCCGAGGGAGGCTTTGCCTGGCAGGTCCAGATGGGCACCGAGATGGGCAATATGAAGGACAACCGGGAGCTGCTCGTCTCGCCCAAACAGCTGCCCAGGCTCC
>JAABTR010000092.1 GCA_011389755.1 Deltaproteobacteria bacterium
GGGGTGTCAACGCGGCCCAGGTCACGGGTTTCCTTGCGCTCGTTTCGCGGATCCGATAAGCACCTCGCGAAGGAGCCCATAAATGGCAATTGTCAGCTTGAGAGGAATATCCATCGCGTTTGGAGGAGCGGCGCTCCTCGAAAACGTCGATCTGCACATCGAACCCAAGGAGAGGGTCTGCCTTCTGGGGCGCAACGGCGCGGGCAAGTCAACGCTGCTCAAAATCGCGGCCGGGCTCATCCCGCCCGACGCGGGGGTCGTGGACCGGGCCCAGGGCGCCGACATCGCCTACTTGGACCAGAGCGTCCCCGAGGCGGGCAGCGGCACGGTCCGGGACGTCGTCGAGACCGGGTTTTCGCCGAACTTCCAAGCAGAGCAGTGGGAGAAGAGCCAAGCGGTGGACATCGCGCTGGGGCGCTTGGGCCTCGAGGGAGATGAGCCCTTCTCGACCCTGTCGGGCGGCACGAAGCGGCGGGCCATGCTGGTGCGGGCCCTGGTGGGCAAACCCGACCTGCTGTTGCTCGACGAGCCCACCAACCACCTGGACATTCCCACCATCGAAAAGCTCGAGAGCGATCTCAAGAGCTATGACGGTGCCATCTTGTTCGTCAGCCACGACCGGGCGCTCACGAAAAATATCGCGACGCGGATAGCCGAGCTCGATCGGGGCGAGGTGCTGTCCTTCGATTGCGGGTACGAAAAATACCTCGAGCGCCGAGACGACGTGTTTGCGGCGCTGGACCAGCAAAAAGCGCGCTTGGAGAAAAAGATCGAGCAGGAGACCGCCTGGGCCAAAAAGGGCATGAAAGCCAGGCGGCGGCGAAACCAAGGGCGGCTCAGGGCTCTTCAAAAGTTGCGCGAAGATTACCGCAGCCAGAGGTCGGCGGTGGGCGACGCCACGTTTCGCATCGAGCACGCCAAGAGATCGGGCAAGCTGGTGGTTCGCGCCCAGAACATCGCGCTGGCCTACGAAGGAGCACCGCTCGTCAGCGGGCTGGATTTCACCGCCATCCGGGGAGACAAGGTCGGCATCATCGGCCCCAACGGGTGCGGCAAGACCACCTTGCTGCGGGCTCTTCTGGGCGAGCTCGAGCCCAACAGCGGCTCGGTGGAGCACGGGGTGAGTCTCGAGATCGCTTACATGGATCAGCTGCGCGAGCAGCTCGACCTCGACGCCACCGTGGCCGACAACGTCTGCGACGGGAACGACACCGTCACGGTGGGAGACTCAAAGCGCCACGTGATCTCCTACCTCCAGGATTTCCTCTTCGCTCCGGAGCGCGCCCACTCACCGGCACGGGTCCTGTCCGGCGGAGAGAAGAACAAGCTCTTGCTCGCCAGGCTCTTCGCCCGCCCGTCCAACGTGCTCGTCCTCGACGAGCCCACCAACGACCTGGACATGGAGACCCTCGAGCTGCTCGAAGACCTCATCGTTTCGTACGCGGGCACGGTCTTCCTCGTCTCTCACGATCGGGACTTCCTCAACAACACCGTCACAAGCACGCTGGTCTTCGAGTCGGATGCCAAGCTGACCGCGTACGCCGGCGGCTACGACGACTGGCTCTCCCAAAGGCCCGACGAGGCGGGCCGCGCCAGACGCGAAAAAAAGAAGAAAGCCCAAATGCGCCCCGAGAAGGCAAAGCCGCGGAAGCTGACTTACAAGGAGACGATGGAGCTCGAGGCCCTGCCCGACAAAATCGCCTCGGCCGAAGAAGAACGCGATCGCCTGCGCGCCTCCCTGGCCGATCCCCAATTCTATCAAAGCGAAAAAGAGACCATCGCCCAGACCGTCGCCTCCCTGGAAACCTCAGAGCTCACCGTGGCCGAGCTCTACGACCGCTGGACCGAGCTCGAAGCCATCAAAGAACAAAGCGAAAAGTGATCTGACGCCCCCAAAGGGGGCAAACGGGCAACCACAAGACGGTCGAGTCCCGAAACCGAAGTTTCGGGACCGATGAGAAGAGAGTCGTGACGTGTTGTGTTTGACTCGCCTAGAACTCCTCGCAGGTAGGATTGGTGCGAGTATATTCTTGGGCGAGAGACTTGTGATTTTGGGTTATGCGATTTTGGTGCCAAAACGATCCGAAACCATGTTTTCTCGAAATCATTGGTCTTTCTCGAAAACGTCACTGAAACTTTTCAGCTTCTTCATCACTTGCCTTTCAAAAGTGGTTCTTTACGTTGCGCGCTTGGGTTAAAAACCACCCGATAACGGTCCAAGATACGACCTGGAGGCGATTTTTTTTGGCTCAGGGTAGCTTTTTGGGCGGCTCGCGCTTAATAAAACACCATGAATCACAGCCACGACCGAAAATTTTCCTTCGAAAAGCTTTCTCATCTCGATAATGAAAAGAGGCGCGCGTCCCAGCCCGCCGACGCCATCGTCGAGGCGCTCCGCATCGAAGCCCACGACGTCATCGCGGACTACGGTGCCGGCACCGGTTACACGGCTTTTCCCCTGGCCCAAAGGCTCGAGGAGCTCGGCGGAAACGGGGTGGTGCTGGCCCTGGACGTCGAGCCGCGGATGCTCGAGCTCATCCGGCAGCGATCGGTGGAGACAGGGCTCGCGCACCGAATTCGAGAGATCTCCGTCAGGAGCGAAGCTCAGGCCAGCGTGTTCAGCCCGGGCGAGCTCGACAAGGCCGTGTTGGTCAACGTCTACCACGAGCTGCCGAGCCGCCCGGCCATCTTGGCGCACATCTTCGAGGCGCTGCGCCTGGAAGGGACGATCCTCGTCGTGGATTGGAAAAAGGACACGCGGACCGACCTCGGTCCTCCCGCGGACCACCGGGTGTCACCCGGCACCTGCCTCCATGAGTTGCTCGATGCCGGATTCAAAAACGCCCACGAGGTGAACCTTTTCGAGGATTTCTACGCCGTTTTTGCCGTCAAGCTCTGAGCTTTTTTTTCTAAGTTCAACTTTTAGGCCGCGGCGTGCTCTTGGCTTTTTTGTGCTGTGGACTCCTGCGTCTGTTCGGGGTCTTTGCGCGCGCGCCTTTTTCGGACCTTTGCCTTGAAATCCTCCAAGATAAGGTACAAGGCCGGGACGACGATCAACATGACCCCCGTACCGAAGAGCACCCCGAAGCCCAGCGTCACGGCCATGGGGATGAGAAACCGAGCCTGGACCGAGGTCTCGAAGATCATCGGGCCGAGGCCGAAAAACGTGGTGACGGCGGTGAGCACGATGGGCCGGAAGCGGCGCTTGGAGGCCTCGAGGATGGCTTCGCGCCGAGGCCGCCCCTGGTGACGACGCAGTCGGTTCGCGGTGTCCACCAGCACCAGCGAGCCGTTGACCATCACGCCGGACAGAGCGACCACGCCAAACAGGGCTATCAAGCTCAAGCTGTAACCCATCACCCAGAGCCCGGCCACGGCCCCGATGGCTCCAAAAGGGATCGCCGCCATAACCACGAAGATGGGCTGCCCGTAGCTGCGCAGGGGGATCGCCAGCAGGCCGAAGATCCCCACGAGCGCCAAGAGCCAGCCGTACATCAGGTTCTGCAGGGACTCGCGCCGCTCCTTGCCCTCGCCGGCCAGGGTGTTTGTGAGGCCGGGGTACTCCTCGAGCAGCTTTGGCATAACGTCCGACACGATTCCGGCTTGAACCTTCTGGGCCGACGTGCGCGACTCGTCGACGTCCGCGGAGACCGTCACCACCCGGCGCCCGTCCACCCGCCGGATCTCCGTGTACGAGCGCCCTTTTTTCATCTCGGCCGCGACCGCCAGGGGGATCTCGCCGCCGCGGCGCGTGTGGAGCATCAGCTCTTCGACGTCTTCTACTGAGCGGCGCTGGCTCTCGGGCAGCCGCACCATCACCTTCACCTCGTCGCGCCCCCTCTGCTGGCGCTGGGCTTCGGCGCCGTGAAAAGAGGCTCTGACCTGACTCGCCAGGTCGACCGCGGTGATCCCGAGGCTCCGGGCCTCGGGCCGGAGTGTGAAGTCGAGCTGGGGTTTACCGAGCTCGACGCCGTCGTCGATATCCCGGGTGCCGGCGAAATGCGCTATCCGACGCGCCAGATCGACCGCCGCGCGCTCGAGCACAGAGGTGTCCTCGTGGGACAGGCGAAAGGCGACGTCCTCGCCGGCGCTTGGCCCGAGCTGGGAGGTGTAGGACAAGACCTCGGCCTCGGGGACCGGGCCCATCTTCTCGCGCCACGTCTCGAGGAACTGTTCCGCGGATATCGCTCGGTCATCGGCGGATTCGAGCTGAACCTGCACCACGGCGATGTGGCTCCCGGAGTCGACCAAGCTGCCGCCGCCCATCGGGGTAAAGCCCTCGAGGGCCCGGCCGATCTGGGAGTAGATCCCTCGGGAAAGCTGTGGATCCTCGAGCGCAGAGACAGACTCGCGAGCCGACGTGACGAGCCGCCGCTGAATCTCCTCGGTTTCTCGCGCGGACACGCCGTAAGGCATGACGAGCCGCGCCGTTACTAGGTCCGAGTCGACCTTCGGCATGAAGCTAAAACCGAGCCGGCCGCTGAAGACCACCCCCCCGGCGACCATCAAAATCGACACAGCAGCGGCGATGGTCAAAAACCGATGGCGCAGGGCCGCGGCGATGACCGGCTCGTAGGTTTTTTCGATGAGCCACTCGAACAGCCGGCTGACCTTGGCTTGCCCTTTGTTCAGCTTTCGCAAGAGTCGGTGCCGCGGCTCTTTTTCGAGGTGCCCGATATGAGCGGGGAGGACAAACAGCGCCTCGATGAGCGAGACCGTGAGCACGGAGATGACAACCGCCGGCATCACGCGAAACAGCTTGCCCCCGAAGCCGGGTATGAACAGCATCGGGGAGAAGGCGGCCATCGTGGTGAGCACCGAGAAGACGACCGGCATGGCGATCTCGCGCGCCCCGCGCACCGCGGCATCGATACGAGGCAGCCCCTGCTTGCGGTACTCGAAGATGTTCTCCCCCACCACGATGGCGTCGTCGACCACGAGCCCCAGGGTCAAGATGAACGCAAACAAGGATATCATGTTGATCGACACATCGTAGGCGGGCACGAGCAACAGCGCCCCCAAAAAGGAGATGGGGATGCCCACGGTCACCCAAAAGGCCAGCCGAATCTCCAACAAGAGCCCGAGGGCGAGCAAGACCAGCGCCAGACCGAGATACGCGTTTCGCAAGAGCAGGCTGACGCGCTGCTGGTAGATCTCGGAGCTGTCATTCCAGGTCCCGACGCTGACGCCGGGGGGCAAGGTGGCGCGCGCGCCCTCGATGTAGTCGTTCACCTCGGCGGAGACCTCGACCGGGGTCTGATCTCCGGTCCTAAAAACCTTGATCATGGCCGCGCGTCGGCCGTCGTAAAAAGCCTTCTCGTCGACGTCTGCGAAGCCGTCTGTCACCTCCGCGATATCTTCGACCAAGACCCGGGTCCCATCCGGGCGTGCGATCACCGGGACCTGGGCGACCTCGTGCCCGTGCTCCTTGCGCTCCGTGGTGCGCACGAGCACTTCCCCCGAATCGGTCTTGACCGCACCGCCGGGCAGCTCGACCGAGGCCTGTCCGATCTTCATCGCCACATCCTGGAGGGTCAAACCGTATTCGCGCAGGGTCCTTCGTGAAATCTCCACGCTGATCTCGGGCGGACGCAAGCCAAACTTCTCAACATAGGTGATGTCCTCGGTGGCCAAGAGGTCGTTTTGTATCTTGTCGGCCAGCTCCGACAGGGTCTCTTCGCTCACGTCTCCGTACAAAACCAAAGAGACCACCTCGCGCCTGTTCGACAGGAGGCTGACGGTGGGGCGCTCAGCCTGCTGGGGAAAAGAGGTGATGCGATCCACCGCATTTTTTATGTCCGACAAGGCCCGGCTGTCTTCGGTGCCCTCCTCCAGCTCCACGGTGACCGCGCCCATCCCCTCACGGGCCACCGAGGTCACCTCCTTGACCCCGTCGAGCCCCCGCACGGCCTCCTCGACCGCCAAGATGATCCCCTGCTCCACCTCCTTGGGGCTCGCGCCGGGATAGGGTATCCGCACCTGCACGATGCCGAGCTGAAACTCGGGGAAGACCTCCTGCTTGATGGTAAACGCCGAGAAGATGCCGCCTGCCACGAGGATGATCATCACCAGGTTGGCGGCCACCGGGTTGCTCGCCATCCACCCGATAGCGCCTTTGCGACTGACGCGCTTTGTTTTGGGGCTCGGCGGGCTCTTTGCGTCTTCAGCCATCTTGACCCTCTTTGCCAAGCGCCCCGGCATCGGTCCTGCGCCCCGAGAGGTCTTCTCTTTGCTCACCCTGCTCCCGGATTCGAACCTCGAGCCCCTCGACCGCTTCTTCCACGCGGCTCACGACAATCTGGTCGCCGGCTTCGACGCCGCTCTTCGCGTACACGTCGTCCTCATCCCGCCAGACGATGTCGAGCTTTCTTTTTTGCAACTGCGAGCGAGGCCCCACGACCCACACATTATCTTCCTCCCAAACCGCCGACCGCGGCACCGGCACCACCCCGACCAGCCGCCGCCCCTCGATCTCGACGCGCACATAGGCGTTGAGAAGCAGCGGATAATCTCGAACGGGGCCGGTTTGTTCTTCCATGGCCAGAGGATCGTCGACCTCGACGAGCAGCTTCGCCATGCGCCCTTGGGGATCCAGGCCGGGCAGCATCCTCAAGACGCGCCCGGAGCGCACCGCTCTTTCGTTCTGTCCGATCTGCAGCGTCACGCGGACCGGCGCCCCCTTCTCCGCGTTTACTTGAGGGACGTCGAACCACTCGAGCTCGCCCAGCGATACGGAGGCCTCGACCCAGAACGTGTCGGTCCCCACCAGGGTCGCGAGCGGCGCCCCCGGGCCGACGAGCTGACCCACCTCCACCGAGCCGTCTTGCACCAGAGCGTTGAGCGGCGCCTTGACGGACGTATCGCCCAGCTTGCGCCGAGCCTGCTGCAGGGCTTCGCGAGCGCTCTCGACCTGGGCGCGGGCGCTCGCTATTTGCGGCTCGCGCAGAGCCAGCTCTTTTGCTTCACCCTCGGGCCTCACCATATCTTTGGCCAGAGCAAACTCCTTCTCGGCCACGGTCCTTTGGCCCTTTTCGACCTGTAAGGCCACCCGGGCCTGCTCGAGCCGCGCGCGCGCCTGCGCCGCCGCCGCCTCGTAATCCCTGGAGTCGATCTTGACCAAGAGCTGCCCCTTTTTTACGAGCCCGCCCCTGCTGAAATCAGGAGCCACGCGGGTGACCCGGCCTTGGACCTCGGAGGTGAGGCCGAGCTGCCTCGCCGGCATGACGGTCCCGAAAGCATCGATGACCAGCTCCTTGTCGATGACCCGGGCTTTTTCGACCCGCACCGAAACCGCCTCACGGGCTGGGGGTTCTCTCGCAGCGGTGGGCTTGGTCCAGATGAGGACGGCTGCGATCAGCCCGCCCGCCGCGAGAAGCGTCAGCGGCAACAGAACTTGCACGACGCGTTTCATGACGACATCCCCTTGCTTTTGAGCGAGCCGAAAGCGGGTCCAAACAAACGGGCAACGACTAAATCGGCTCAGATAATCGACGACAATGTAGTGACTCGAGATGCGAGATCAACTCGTTGTGGGTTTCAGTACGGGGCAACAAAGACAAGCGCCTACGACGCGACAACAGCTCGGCACCTTGTCAGGTTTGCCGGGCGTCGAGGACGCCGAGGCACAGATCACAAATCTCGACCGCGCTCTGGCCTGAGCTACTGAATACCAAAACAGTAGACATTGTCAGAACTTCAATTATGTTGATGGAGTCAACGATTGTTTCGAGCGAAGATTTGCGCCCTCAAAAGGGTGGGTGCGATTCAAAACGAACAAGTAGAGAGCGCTAGAAGGAGTTAGAAAATGCTCAAATGGAACCCCAAATATTTTATCGGTTTACTCAGCTTCCTGGCCTTCTCGGCTTGTGCTTCGCGGCAGGCGCCCGGCACCGCGCCCGAGGACATGAGCCACGAGGATCACTTGGCGGCCGCCGAGCAAGAAAAAGAGCTCGCACAAAAGCACCAAGGGCAGTACGACCCGGACGCCCTCGCAAAGAAACATAACCCCAATATCACCTTTGGACATGGAGCATATCTCTGGGGAGACCCCAACCTCGACTATGGCTTCATCGCTCAGGATATGGGACCGGGGACCATTTACAATCCGACCGACTACCACAGACAGCAAGCCCAGAGTCACCAAGAACACGCCCGGCAGCACGAAACTGCCGCTGCGGCGCTCGAGCAGTTCGAAGAAGAAGAATGTGCTTCCATTCACAAGAAGGTCCGCCACCTGTGCCCCTTCATCGGGACCGTCGAAAAAATCGAGGAAACCGGAAACGGAGCACGCCTTTTCATCCGAGACGATGTCAACATCGACGGAGTTTTGGCCCACGCTCGATGCCACCACGCTTACGGTGCCAAACAAGGGCACGTCGACATGCCGGCGTGCCCGTTGTATCTCAAGCGCGTAACCATAGAAAAAACGGACGACGGCGCGATTGAAATCCTCAGCGATGATCCGACCACCGCAAAAGAAGCCCTCGAGAGATCGAAAACTCATGTTCAACCCTGACTTGGCCGTCTGAGCGCAGCTCGCGCTGATTCGTGGACATTTCTTCCTCCCTGTTTCCTCTGGCGGTTTTTTAGTCTATCATTTATGTGGACTTAACAATCGGCGCTGCGATAATTCACCCTTATGGAGGTAAATATGGACACTCGGACCGCCGCCCTGGGACTCATCGGATCGACCCCGCTGGTGGAGCTGACGCGCTTTGACACCGGACCGTGCCGCCTTTTTCTCAAGCTGGAGATGAACAACCCCGGCGGTTCCATCAAAGACCGCACCGCCCTGGCGATGATAGAGGCCGCCGAGAGCCAAGAGCGCATCCATCCGGGGTCCCTCCTCGTCGAGGCCACCGCAGGCAACACCGGGCTGGGCCTCGCCCTCGTAGCCGCGGCCAAGGGATATCGGCTGGCGCTGGTCATCCCCGACAAGATGAGCCGCGAAAAGGTCATGCACCTGCGGGCCCTGGGCGCCGAGGTCATCATGACCCGGTCCGATGTCCCCAAGGGGCACCCCGAGTACTATCATGAGCTCGCCGAGAGGCTCGCGTCGGAGCGCGGAGGCTACTACGTCAACCAGTTCGCGAACCCGGCCAACCCCTACGCTCACGAGACGACCACAGCGCCCGAGCTGTGGGAGCAGATGGAGCACCGGCTCGACGCGGTGGTGTTGGGGGTAGGTTCAGGGGGCACGGTGACCGGATTCGGTCGTTTCCTCTCGAGGGTCTCGCCCAAAACGAAGGTCATTCTGGCCGACCCGCGCGGCTCAGTGCTCGTGAACGCCGTGCGAAAAAAACCTCTCGGAGAGGCGGGCTCCTGGTACGTCGAAGGGATCGGGGAGGACTTCATACCCTCGAACCTCGACGTGGACTACCTCGACGAAGCCATCGAAGTCAGCGACCAAGAGAGCTTCAGCGCGGCGCGAGCCCTGTTGGAGAAGGAGACGATCCTCGCCGGTTCGTCCACGGGCACCTTGCTGCACGCGGCCCTCGTTTACTGCCGCCGACAATCCGAGCCGCTGCGGGTGGCCACCTTGGCCTGCGACACTGGGAACAAGTACTTATCGAAAATGTTTGATGACGATTGGATGCGAAAGCACGGGTTCGAGGTCGCCGAATCCGACTCTCTGAAAGGAGACATGTCGTGAAGGCCATCAAAACAATGGGCCCTTCGAGCCGCTGCGTCCACGCGGGCGCCCATCCCGAGCCGGCGACCGGCGCGATCATGACCCCGATCTTCGCCACGTCGACCTACGTTCAGGGCAGCCCGGGTGTGCACAAAGGCTATGAGTACTCCCGCAGCCAAAACCCGACACGCGCCGCTCTCGAAGAGGCGATGGCCACTTTGGAGGGCGGCGCCCGGGGTTTTGCCTTCGCTTCCGGCCTCGCTGCCGCCGCCACCGTTCTCGAGACCCTCGACAGCGGGGCCCGGGTGGTCGCCATGGACGACATGTACGGCGGGACCTTTCGGCTGCTCGAGAACGTCCGAAAGCGCTCCGCCGCCTTGGAGGTGGTCTATGCCGACCTCACCGACACAAAGCGAGCCAAGGAGGCGATCACCCCGGAAACAGACCTAATCTGGATAGAAACGCCGACGAACCCGATGCTCAAGATCGTCGATTTGAAGGCGATATCCGAGATCGCGCGTTCCCGCGGCGCCATCACCGTGTGCGACAGCACATTTGCGACTCCGGTGCTCCAAAAGCCGTTCGATTTCGGTATCGACCTGGTGGTGCACTCCGCGACCAAGTACTTAGGCGGCCACTCGGATGTGGTCGGAGGCATCGTCGTGGCGCGTCGAGCCGAGGAGCTCGCCGAGAAGGTGGGTTTTTTACAAAACGCCGTGGGCGCGGTCATGGGGCCGTTCGACGCTTTCTTGGTGCACCGAGGGATCAAGACCCTCGCGCTGCGCATGGAGCGACACACCTCGAACGCCGGAAAGATCGCTCGGTTCCTCTCGGATCACAAGCGGATCAGGCGCGTCTACTACCCCGGACTCGAAGATCACCCAGGACACGATATCGCCGCGCGCCAAATGTCCGGCTTCGGCGGCATGATAAGTGCCGAGCTCGAAGGGGGGCTAGAGGCCTCTCGCTCGTTCTTGGAAAAAACCGAACTGTTCAGCCTGGCCGAGAGCCTCGGCGGCGTCGAGAGCCTCATCGAGCACCCGGCCATCATGACCCACGCGTCGGTTCCGCCGAAAACGAGGCAGCAGCTCGGCATCAGCGACGGGCTCGTCAGGCTCTCGGTGGGGATCGAAGACACACAAGACCTCATCGCCGACCTGGACCGCGCGTTGACGTGAGCTTTTGAAGACCTAAATAGTAGACACTTTCAGAAACAACCTTGGAGGATGCAGGAGGATGCACAGCGGATTCAAAACCCGCGAAGAAACTCCCAGCCCGGGGTAAATCTCCCGGAGATATCAAAGGCCCAGGAGGATTGAGATGCACGGATATGACGGCTGGCACATGGGCGGTATGTGGTTCTGGTGGATCTTGGTCCTCGTCGTTGTCGGGGCGGTGGTCTGGGGGGCCATCTCCTATTCCCGCCGCGGCAAAAACAATCCGGGAGAATCACCGGAGCAGACGCTGAAACACAGATTCGCGAAGGGCGAGATCGATCGGGAGCAGTACGATCGCATGCGCTCCGAGCTGAGAAAGTGAGGAGCACCCTGAGCGTCTGGTGCAAGATGCCGCGTTCTTTTCGGGGAGGAAATATACCATGGATCGAAGGCACTTTCTGTGCAGCGCCAGCGCAACAATCGTGCTGCCGCTGGTTGGATGCAAAAACAGCAACACGAGTCAAGGTCCAAAAAGCGACCCGCAACAAAGCACCACAGCCACCTCGACAGGAGGCTCTAGATCACGGCCGCGAGCAACGGGCAAGGTTACCGAGGTCGAGCTCAGCGCCGGGCCGGTCGAAAAGCAGTCCCGAAGCGGCCGCTTCACCGTCTTTGGTTACAACGGACGGGTTCCCGGCCCTGAGATCCGCGTCAAAGAAGGCGACACGCTCAGAGTGCGCGTCAACAACCGGCTGCCAGACGGGACCACGATTCACTGGCATGGGGTGCCGGTACCGAATCCGATGGATGGCGTTCCTGGTGTGACGCAAAAGTCGATCCCGCCCGGGGAGAGCTTCACCTACGAATTCGTGGCCTGGCCTGCCGGAACATATATCTACCACTCGCATGAGGGCTACCAGCTCGATCAGGGGCTCTACGGGCCGCTCGTAATCGAGGAACGCACCCCTGACGAGGTCGACCGTGAGTTTGTGCTCGTGCTCGAGGACTGGGCGACCGCCGACGGAGGGGGCCCGGCCGCATCACGAGCGGGCCGCACGTCCAGCCGAGGAATGATGGGCGGCATGATGGGGCCTGGGATGATGGGGACTCGCGGCATGGGCGGGCGTGGCATGCATGGCCGCGGTATGGGACCCGGAGGTATGGGGCCCGGAGGTATGGGGCCCGGAGGTATGGGGCCCGGAGGTATGGGGCCCGGCCGCATGGGCAGAGGCATGCCGCCAGCGATCGGTGACGGAGTGTCGGGCGGCGAGGTCCCGCTGTTAGAGCCGCAGTACAACGCGTACTCGATAAACGGGAAGCTCGAGACTCCCGGCGAGGTGCTCCGCATTCGCAAAGGCGAGCGGGCGCGCCTGCGTTTAATCAATGCCTCATCTTCGAGCATCTACTACGTGCGGCTCGCAGGGCACGATCTCACCGTGACGCACGCCGATGGACGGCCTGTAGAGCCCGTGACCGTCGACACGATTCGTATCGGCATGGGGGAGCGTTATGACGCACGCATCGAAGCGAACAACGCCGGCCGCTGGCCTATTTTGGTCTGGCCCGACACGACGACCAACGATCCGCTCACCCTTGGTGCGCTCGTCTACGAAGGCGTGCAGCAAACGGGCTACTCTGGGGACAGCGGGTTTCGAGGACGCATGTTGGGCTATGACGAGCTCGTTGCCCGCGAGGAAGAAAACCTGCCCCGCGTTGGCGGCGAGATCGACCGACGCCTGCGCATGGTGCTCTCCGGCGGTATGCACTCACGACACTGGACCATCAACGGCGATATCTTTCCGAACACGAAAGACCCTCGCATCGAGCCCGGCGAGCGCATCAGGATCGAGTACTACAACCGCAGCATGATGCCGCATCCGATGCACCTGCATGGACACTTCTTCGAGCTGGACTTGCCGGGCCGGCCCCGTAAAGACACGGTGATCGTGGAGCCGCACATGGGCTTCATGGCTCTGGAGTTCGTCGCCGACAACCCGGGCGACTGGTTCCATCACTGCCACAACCTCTACCACCTCATGGGGGGCATGGCGAACGTGCTGCGTTACCCCGAGCAAGGCGGGTGACGGATTGGCAGCGTCACCAAAGAGGTCTTCAGCACATTGGACAAGTGGCTGCCTAGCGTTCAAGTTTGTTGTGAGCTGGAATTTGGTCATAAAACGAATTGACGCATGCAACTTTATACAGCGCCCGCGAAGAGATGTGGGCGACCGCTCTTCGCGTCCGCGACGAACAGACGCTGATCCGCAGCCTGCTGGAGATCTCCGGCCGCGCCCTGGGCGCCGACGAGACGGCATTTCTGTTGTTCGACGAGTGCCGTGAGAGGCTGGACCTTACCCTCCGCTGGCACAAGGGCGCGGACCTTCAAGGCCAGGACGAAAATCTCCCGGCGTGGATCTTCGCACAGTTGCGGGGCAAACCGTTTGCGGCCTTCTGGAAACGAGACGAGCCCGGTTTCGATGAGGCGCTGACCACGGCGTTCGAGAACCGTCTCGGCCTGAGATCGATCGCCCTCGTGCCTTACGGTCCCCCAGACCGCCCCGAAGGCTACGTCTGCGCCGGCTCGCGAAGTCCGACCGAGCGCTTCGGGCAATCCGAGCTGGATCTTCTCGGTGAGCTGACGCGACTCATCCACCTGCGCTGCGACCAGCTCGAGGCAGAGCGAGCGCAAAAGAAGCAGCAACAGATCATGCGGCTGATGGTGGACATCTCCTCCGACCTGGCCGTGGCGACCGCCGGTGACCTTGAACCGACCGTGGAACGAGCGCTGGCCGTTATCGGTTCGGCGGTGGGCGCGGACCGGGCCTATTTTTTTCAGATGCGACAGGCCCAAAAAATTGCAGACTGCACCCATGAATGGTGCGCCGAGGGCGTCGCGCCGCAGATCGATAATGGCCAAAACATCACCCTCGACGAGGAGCTGCCCTGGCTCGCCGCCCGCCTGCGGCGAGACGAGACCGTCAGCATCCCGGACGTCGCCGCCCTCTCCCCCAAAGCCGCCAAGGAGCAAGTGCACTTCGAAAAACAGTCCATCCAGTCTCTCATCGTGATTCCGCTCATCACAAAGGGGCAGCGCCTCGAGGGTTTCATCGGCTTCGACGCTGTGAAGCTGCGACGAACTTGGGAGGAAGAGACCCTGGCCGTTTTGCGGATCGTCGGAAAAGCCATCCTCCACAGCCTCGAACGCCACCGAGATCAACGCAGGCTCAAACAAAGCGAAGAAAACTTCAGGGCCTTCTTCGACACCATGACGGACATCTGCCTGGTCAGCTCGGAGGACGGCCGCATCTTGAAGACCAACGCGGCGACATCTCGCCTGCTCGGATACTCCCCAGGCGAGCTCGAACGCACCCGCGTCTTGGAGCTCTTCTCCCCGGACCGCCGTCAAGAAGCCCGCCTGTCGCTGCGCGCCTTACTGCGAGGCGAGCGAGACACCTGCTCCTTGCCCCTCGCGACGAAAGACGGGCGCCTCATCCCCGTCGAGACGCGGGGGTGGGCGGGCCTTTGGAACAACGAGAGATGCTACTTCGGCATCCTAAAAGACATGACCGCGGAAAAAGAAGCCTCTGAGCGGTTCAAAAGCCTGTTCCACAGCAACCCCGCCCCCATGGCCTTGTCGGATTTTAACAATCTCGACATCGTCGATGCCAACGCCGCTTGTCTGGAGGCGCTGGGTTACTCTGAAGACGAGTTAATCGGAAAAAGCGGCTTCGAGCTGGGCCTGTTCGTCGACACGAATCACTGGGCAAACTTGACCGAGCAGCTGCGGACCGAAAAAAAGGTTCGAAACATCGAGCTCGCGATACGCTGCAAGGATGGTTCCATCAAAGATGGCCTGTATTCTGGAGAAATCATACGAAGTCGCTCGCAGGCGCACCTCCTGTCGGTGATGGCCGACATCACGGATCGCAAGGCCATGGAGGCCGATCTGCTCCGCGTCAATCAAATGCTCGAGGAGCAGACCGCGCGCGCGGGCGACATGGCCGCTCAGGCACAGCTGGCCTCCGCCGCCAAGAGCGAGTTCCTCGCCAACATGAGCCACGAGATCCGCACGCCTATGAACGGGGTCATCGGCATGCTCGGCCTGCTGCTTGGCAGCGGCCTGAGCGAAGAACAGCGACAATACGCCGAGGTGGCGCGCTCGAGCGGTGAGGCGCTGCTAGCTTTGATAAGCGACATCCTCGACTTCTCCAAAATCGAGGCCGGCAAGCTCGAGCTCGAGGTCCTCGACTTCGACCTCAAAAGACTCATCGACGATTTCGCCGCCACGTTCGAGCTGCGCGCAAAGGAAAAGGGTCTCGCTCTCGTTCGCGCCATCGCGCCGGAGGTGCCGCTCGCGCTGCGAGGCGACCCGACGCGGCTTCGCCAGGTTCTGTCCAACCTGGTGGACAACGCCGTCAAGTTCACCGAAAAAGGCGCCGTCGAGGTCCGTGTCAGCCGGGAGCCGACCGGCGAAGATACAATCCGGCTGCGGTTTGGCGTGAGCGACACGGGGATAGGGATCCCCAAAGATCGCCAAGAGGTCCTGTTCGACAAGTTCACCCAGCTCGACGGCTCCATCGCCCGCAAACACGGCGGCGCGGGGCTGGGTCTCACCATCTCCAAGCAGCTCGTAGAGATGATGGGCGGGCTCTTCACCTTGGAGAGCGAACCGGGCAGAGGCTCGCTCTTTGGGTTCACCTTGAGCTTCGATAGACCGGTGGGGCACCCAAACTCAGCCCCCGAAACAGACCGCCGCCCAAGGCTCGAGCGGCGGCACGCCGAGGCGCGCATCCTGCTCGCAGAAGACAACATCACCAACCAAAAGGTGGCCAAGGGTATCCTGCGCAAGCTCGGCCTGGGTTGCCATGTCGTCGCCAATGGAGCCGAGGCGCTCAAAGCCCTCGAGCGGGACGCTTACGACCTGGTGCTCATGGACGTGCAGATGCCGAAGATGGACGGCCTCGAAGCCACTCGAATGATCAGAAAGCTCGATCCCGAAGCTCTAAACGCCTCGATTCCCATCGTCGCCATGACCGCCCACGCCATGCCGCGCCACAAGAAGGCCTGCTTCGAGGCCGGGATGGATGACTTCATCTCCAAGCCGGTCTCCCCCGACTCTTTGGCCCGCGTCCTGGAGAAATGGCTGTCTTCCAGAGCAGCGCCCGCACCCAGGCCAGGGCCATGATGTTGGAGACCACGCCTCCGGCGATGAATGACAACCAGACCGCCTCGATAGGGGCATCGAAGACGTAGACGGCCAGGTAAGCCGACGGAATCCCGACGATGAGGACGCGCATGGCGGTGATGACGAGGGCGGGCACGCCGTGGCCGAGCCCTTGGAGGATGCGGCCGGTGGTCATACCGAAGGCCATGAGCGGGTAGGCAAAGACCATGTAGGCCAGGTACTGTCCTCCGACCGCCAGGGCCTCGGGGTGATCCGTGAACAGGCCGATGACCCAATCCGAGGCGAGATAGGCCCCCACCCCCATGGCCACGGAGATGGTGAGCGCGACGCGGTAGGTGTACAGCGTCACATACCGCACGAGATCCATGCGGCCCGCTCCTTGGAACATCCCGATGACGCTCACCGCCGCGCCCGCGATGCCGAGCAGGGGCAAAGCCACGAGCATGTCCACTTTGCCTCCGGCTCCGTACCCGGCCACCGCGGTCTGACCGAAGTGGGCCAAGACGCGGTTCGTAAGCGTCATCCCCAGAGCCATGACGAGCTGCCCGGCCGCCGCCGGGATGCCGATGCGCACCACAGGACCTATCACGGCCCACCGCAAGGGCGCGTAGCTCAGGCGAAAGTTGACGAAGGTTCGGCGCCTGACGAGCACCAGGTATGTAAAAAGCGACAGCGCCACGAGCTGCGCGACGATGGTCGACAAAGCCGCGCCCGTGATCCCCATATCGAGGACGAAGATAAAGACCGGATCGAGACAAATGTTGATAAGCGTCGCGGCGGCCAGCACGATCATCGGCGTCTTTGCGTCACCTTCGCCGGTGAGCACCGATCGTATCGCAGAGGACACGAAGAACAGCGGCATCCCCGCGGCGATCAAGAAAAAGTAGTCCCACGCGAGCTCAGCCGCCTCGCCCCTCGCTCCGAGCGCTGGTATGAAGAGGCGCCCTCCCAAAAGTCCGATTATCGCGAACAGCACGCCGACGATGAGCGCTAGGACCAAGCCGTTGGTGGCGGTCCGGTCGGCGTCTTCCTTGCTGCGGCGGCCCACCGCCTGGGCCACCATGGCCGTGATGCCGGTGGCGATCCCGTTGATAAGGGCGATGGCAAAGAAAAAAAGCGCCCCCACATAGGTCGCCGCGGCCAGCGCCTGGGCGCTTATCTGCCCGATAAAAATCGTATCCACGATTGAATAGACCGCATGGGTCAAAAACCCCATCATCATCGGCGCGGCCAGCGTCCAGATGGCTCTTTGGGGACGCGCTACGAACTCGTCAACTCTGTTTTTACCAGGCGCCGTCATCTCTTTAGGTGGACCTAAGTAGCTCAAAGGCTCACCCGAAGTCGAGCCCGGTGATGGAACCGGATTCTCTTGCACCGACTTTTTGTGATAGGTTCGCCTTCGCCATGAAACGAAAACTAGAAACGACTTCCTTTTTCGCAGCGACAATCGGGCTTGTCATATCGGCGTGGCTCGCGATTTTCTATGCGCCCATCGACGCCAACATGGGGATTGTCCAAAAAATCTTCTATTTTCACGTCCCATCGGCCTACAGCATGTATCTGTGCTGGGCCGTGTGCACCGTGGGCTCGCTGGTCTATCTCACCACGCGCTCCGAGAGGTGGGACATGCTCGCGAAGAGCGCCGCCGAGCTGGCGCTGCTGTTCGCGCTTCTGGTGATGATCACCGGACCGCTGTGGGGGCGAAAGTCTTGGGGCGCTTATTGGGCCTGGGATCCGCGCCTGACCTCGTCGCTGCTGTTCACCCTGATCATCGTCTCCTACACCCTCTTGCGGACGCTCTCCTCGGGCGAGGTGGAAAAAAAATTCGCCGCGGCCCTGGCCATACTCGGCGCCTGCATCATGCCGCTCATTCACATCTCCGTGTACAAGTGGCGGGGGCAGCACCCGACGGTCATCACCTCTTCGGGAGGGGGGCTAGCCCCCGAGATGAAGACGGCTTTGATGACCTCTTTTGCCGCGTTTTCTTTGCTCGTGGCGGCTCTTATCTCACGCCGCTACTCCCTGGAATCCAAGAGACGGCGCCTGTCACAGCTCGAAGAGTCAGCGACCGCGTGCGGCCTGGAAGAGGAGGCCTAAAGACCATGAAAAGCGCGTTTTTTTCGCTGTTTTTCGCAATAATTGCGGCCATGAGCCTGCCCGCGCTGGCTCAGATGACCGCCGGCGAAGAGCGAGCGACCACATTCGTCGCCGGAGAAGACGGGACCGACGAATCGCTCGA
>JAABTR010000093.1 GCA_011389755.1 Deltaproteobacteria bacterium
AGACCCTAAAGAATGCGTTCTTCGCCGCCGCCGCGGCTTTTTCTTTGGTGATATTTGTCGCTTTCTATGCCGCCCGCAGATCGAGCGACCGCTCCCACCGAGACCTCGAGCGCATCGCCGAACACCTCCGCGCAAAAGGAGCAGACGATGTCTAATCCGTTCAAAAAGCTGCGGTTTTCCTTGGCTCTCTTCGCGTTTGTCTGCTCCGCGGGCCTCGGCGCCGTCCATGCGGCTGCCGCCCAGGAGCCGAAAGGGCACCAAGCGGCAGCCCCGGATGAATTTGTCCCGGTCGATCCGGCTGAGCTCGAGACGGTGAGCGGAAAAAACCTCATGCTCGGTGCCTACGCGGTCATCTTCGTCGTCCTGTCCGGATACACGGCGGCTTTGTGGCGCCGCGAAAAGCGCCTCGAAAAAAACATCGCCCTCCTCGCCCGGCGCACAGGTGTCACCGACACGCACAACTAGAATCCTGCGTTTTAGGGACCTTTCTCTATCAAAGCGCTCGTATCCGAGCACACGACAAGCACCCACGATTTTCATCAAAAAAATATTAGTTGCACTGTTCGACATCCGGGCCAACATTAAGAGAAAGGGGTTGCATCGGGGGCCGGAGGATGTGCGGACCTCAAACGACCAAAAAACCGACGATGGCAGGGGACACAATGATGAATCACGCGGCCGCGGCACTGTGGATTGAAGGCCGCAGGTTCCCTGTCATCGCGTCATCTGCAGCGGGCGCCCTGAGTCTGCCCATCGAAGCCACCTCTAAACTCTTCGGAGCTCTTCTACTTGGCAAAGACGGCGTTATGACCGCTGTCGATCTCGAGCCAGTGGGCCAAGAGCCGGGCCTGACCCTCTTCGATGTGGAAGACTCCTGCGTTGTCGACGAGCTCCTCTTGGAAAAGACCCGGCAGCTCGTCGAGTTTCAAATCGCCGATTTGCTCGCGGTTCAGCCCAAGAAGATCTGCGCCTTCGACCAAGCCCGAGACGTCCTGGACCGTGTGGTGCTGGAGACCGGTCATATCTCCGAAGAGATCGCGAATCACGTCTCATTGGTCGCGACATCTTCAGCGGCCGTCTCCGTGCTCGAGAGGCTTGCGCTGTCTCGAATCGGCCGGGTGCTCGCGCTGCTCTACGAGCTCATTTTTCGACAGATTTATACCCACTTGAAAAACGAGCACGCGGACCTCGGTGAGCTCGTCAGGCACGAGTGCGATGCCTACTTTTTTTCCTCGGCTTTCTTGGAACGGGCTTTTTCGAAGCCCCTGGGCTACGCTGGCGACTTCGAAACCATGAACCTCATTCACGAAGACACAGACGACGGCGACGACCTCTTCTCTCGGCTCATCCAAAGAGCGACCATGTCGGTTCACCTCTGCGAGGCCATGCGGCACCGCAGCGAGCTTTTGTTTCGCACGATGCGCGCAGAGATACAGCGCAAGCGAAGATCGCGGTTTCGCATCGCCTCGATTTGCTGCGGGTGCGCACAGGAGCTCGTCAGGCTCTTGTGGTCCCTCGACCGTCCCTCCTGCCAAGGGTTGGAGATCTCTGTGCACGACTCGGACGGCAGCGCGCTGTTTCACGCCACGAGGCACCTGGAGCGGGTGATCGAGCAGCGCGGCATCGACGTCGCGGTAAATCCCCGGTGCTGCGACCTGCGCTCCTTGTTGCGAACAGGGCTCGATGACGCCGGCCCTTACGATTTTGTCTATTCGGCGAACATGTACGATTACGCCGAGCAGCGATCCGCGCGCGCAATAACGAGGCGTCTGGCCCAGGGGCTGCGCAAAGGGGGCGTCCTGGCCGCCACGGCTGTCTCCGACGTCAATCCGTCCAGGTGGTTTCTAAAACTTGTGACCGACTGGGAGCTCTTACACCGGGACCGCAGCGCGCTGGCCAACCTCTTCGTCGATTGCGACGCCGCCGCCAAGATCGCAGCGGATCCCTTGGGCATCCACCTGACGTACTTCGCCAGAATAAACTAAAGGCTTGCCTTTTCCCTCAAAATGCCCAAAAAGCTCATGACCCGATACAAGAAAAGCGGCGCCTCGCCGCGCGCGGGTAGGTGAAACGACCGATGAGCCTGACACTCGTCTTCCCGCCCAGAGCGAGCGGAACGTACATCCCCTTGGGGCTGGCGACCCTGGCGGCCTGGGTGCGCAGCGCGGTGGGCCCCAAAGCCGTGCGGTGCCACGACTTCAACATCGGCTACAGAGCCCTCGACTCGACCCCCGGCAGCGACGGGATCCGAAGACTCTGCGCCTGTAGCGAGACGTTTTTTTCTGACGAAACCCAGGCCGCGCTCGGCGCGTTGCTCGCCCAGCAGGAGCGCTCCCTGGATAAGCTCGAAGCCGGCGCCCGGGGGTACCTCGAAGAAAACGCTCTGAGCGAGGAGCTCGCCGCCGTGCTGCGGATGCAGCTCGAAAAGATCGCCCAGGACGGCTCTCAGACTCTGGGCATCAGCCTCCTTTATCCGTCTCAGCTCCCGTTCGGGCTGGCCCTGGCCAAGGCGGTCAAGCAATCGGAGCGCTTCGGGGGGCCGGCGCGCCTGCCCGGGCTCCGAGTCATCCTCGGCGGCGCCGCCATGACAGCGGTGGAGCCGGAGGATATCCTCGGCGCCTGCGGATTTATCGACGGCGTCGTCCTGGCCGAGGGCGAGCGCGCCGCCGAGACCCTGGCCCGAGGCGCCCCCCTCGAGGCGATCCCCGGGTTGGTGCGACGCGGCCGTGATGGCATCGTCCGAAACCCCTCGCCCGAACCGATCGACGTGAGCCGAGCGCCTCTTCCAGACTTCTCCGATCTGCCGCTGGAGGCGTACCACCTGCCCGAGCCGGTGCTGCCGGTTTTGTTCTCCCGCGATTGCCGCTGGAGGCGGTGCCGGTTCTGCGCCCACAACTTCTCCCACCTGGGCTACCGAAAAAAAAACCCGGCGGCTTTCGCCGACGAGCTCGAGCAGTACACAAAACGCTACGGCGTGCGGCACTTCTACCTAGCCGACCAATACGTGGGCCCGCGGGATCTCGCGAGCATCGCCGCCGTGCTCGAGGCGCGACGACTCGAGGTTCACTGGCACGCCATGGCCAGACCGACGGCCGGCTACACGGCAAAGCGCCTCGAGGCCATGAGGCGCGGGGGGCTCATCTGGCTGTCGTGGGGCATCGAGACCGGCTCTCAGCGCCTGCTCGAGCTGTGCAGCAAGGGAACCCACGTGCGGGCGATTCGGACGATACTCGAAAACGCCCACGCCGCCGGGATCTCCAACTTGGCGATGATGATCTTCGGGCTGCCCACCTCGACGGACGACGATCTCCACAAGACGCTGGATCTTTTGACAGACACCTTCGAGTGGTGGGACGCGTCCACGGCCAGCGCGTTCGCCCTGTTCGCGGGCACGCCCTTTGCCGACCGGGCCGATCACTTCGGGCTCGTCATCGATGAGCCCGAGACAGCGCTCAGGGTGGGCCAACTGCCCATCCGCTCCAAGAGGCTGCGCTTTCGCGAAAAAACGGGCGACGCCCCCCCGACAATGCCCCGCGGGGCCGAAGAGATCGCCGCCTGGAAGCGGCGCAAGCCCTGGCTCGGCCCCGAGACGATCTACGAGCGGCTCCCGGCGGAGCACTACCTGCTCCTCGCATCAAAGCAAAGAGGCGACTGCGAAGATCGCCCTCGAGATCCCGACCCGCCCCACCCCGTCCCCTTCCGCGAGGCCGGCTGACCTCGGGAGAGCCGGGGGGGGCCTACCGAAACAACCTCGAGTCGATGCCCAGCTTGCGCATCTTCGATCGCAACGTGCTCGGGTTGAGCTCCAGACGACGGGCCGCCCCGAAGGGCCCGTCCACGCGGCCGTAGCAGGCGACGAGCGCCTTTTCGATGTGGCGCTTTACCACCGCGTCCAGGGGCTCGACGTCACCCGGGACGAGGGGCTCGGCCGTCACTTCAGGGG
>JAABTR010000094.1 GCA_011389755.1 Deltaproteobacteria bacterium
AGAGCAGGCGCAGATTTTGGAACGACTCATCGATCTGGCCGATGAGAGCGAGATCTCACAAGCGGTCCTTAAGGCAGCCGAGATCTACGAGGAGCTGGGTGACTCAGCGGCCGTCCTGCGGGTTCTGGACAGAGGCTGTAAGCTGGTTCCCGAGGATGAGACGCTGCGGGCTCGGCTCCTGGCCAGCTACGAAGAGACCGGAGATTACAGCAGCATGGTCGACATGATCACCGCGTCGGCAACAGAGACCGAAGATCCCAAGCTCAAGGTCTCTTTGCTCCAGGAGGCCGCCCATATTTATTCGGAGTGCATCAGCGATCCTCACAAGGCGCTGGAGCTGCTCGAACAAGCGCTGGAGCTGGCCCCCCAGGAGCCGTCGTTGCTGGCGCAGCTTGTCGAGGCTCATGCGGCGCTCGGAAACTACGCCGTGGCCATCGAAAAAATATCGCTGCTCATCGACGGCCACTTGGACGAAGCCGAGGGGCGCTGCGACCGGCTCTTGTTGCGCGCCGATCTGCGCAAAGCCACCGGGGATCTGACAGGCGCCATTGTCGATCTGGAGCAGGCCTACGACTTCGAGCCCGAGAGGGTGGCAGGGGAGCTCGAGAGCGCCCTCGTCGAGCTCCGTGACACTGCGGCGAGCACCTCGAACATGGAGACTCAAAGGGGAGCCACCTTCGATTTGGTCAGCTTCTTGCTGTCTCAAAGGCGGCGCGCCGACGCTAGGGATGCCCTGTCATACTGGACCGATGTGGACGCAACGGACGAAGAGGCCTTGAAGATGCTCAGCAATCTCGAGCTCGAGGACGAGCGCTGGGAAGGCCTCATCCAGACCTGCAAACAGCTGGTGATGATCACCGAAGGTGAGTCACAGATCGAAGCGGCGCTGAGGGTGGCTCAAGGCTGCCAGGCGCTCGAGCAGCTGTCAGAGGCCCGAGTCGCCCTCGAGTTCGTGCACGCCAAGCAGCCAGGCGATTCGCGGATTCGGGAGCGTCTGCAGCAGATCTATGTCGAGACAAAGGCATATGAGGAGCTCGCAGGTATCCTCATGGAGGAAGCCGAAGAGGAAGGCGACCAGCAGAGAAAAGTCGAGCTCTACAAGAGATCTGGGCAGCTTCTGCAGCTGGCTGAGAACACCATCGGAGCCGCCGATGTCTACTCCAAGGCCCTGGACCTCGACCCCGGGGACGTGGAGCTGACTCTCGAGCTCGTGGACGCGCGCATCGATTCAGGGGATCTCCCGGCGGCGGATGATCTGCTGGAGAGGGCGCTCGCCGCTCAAAAAGAGCAGCGCTCGCCGCTCATCGCGGTGTTGCAGCAGCACAAGGCGCGTATCGAGGAAGCTCGGGGAAACCGCGAAGCGCAGCTCGGTTGGCTCAAGGAGGCCTTCGCGTCCGACCGCAAGAACACCGCCATCATGGCGGACCTGGCGGACTTGGCCGAGGATCTGGAGGACTGGGATCTGGCCATCAAGGCTCTGCGCAGCATCATCCTCCTCGAGGAGGAATGCCGCATCTCCAATGGCGAAGCCTATCTGCGTCAGGGGAAAATCTGGTACCGAAGGGGCGACTCGCGCAAGGCGATGCAGTGGGCGCAGCGGGCCCTCCTCGAAGAAGGGGAGACCGAAGACATCCGGGCCTTCATGGATGAACTGGGCACCGAGTAGACCCTCATGCCGATTTGGATGAACGGACAGTCCACTGTCGTGGCCACATCTTGGGGCATCGCGCGCAGCACGAAGGACGCCTGCGAGGTCTACCGGTTTCCGCGCACCGGCCTGCGCAGGGCCGAGGACCCACCGGCCATGGTGTTTTTCGTTGCGCTCGACAAGGCCGGCAAGCGTGCGATTTTTCGTCGCAAGGGCGAGCGGGCTCATATCTGGACACACAAACGCGATGGGATGTCGGTCGTGCCTGTGAAGGGCGGTGAGGTTTTCGATGCCGTACCTTGTGGCCAGGGCCTCCTGACGTTGGTTGTGGAGGCTCAAGACGGGTGGGAGCGCCTCGAGCTCAGGAGCGCGTCGCTGGAGGCCGGCCGAGCCTCGGTGGACATCGGCGAGGCCGTGACGCTCACGCCGGGGCCGAGGATGACATGGCCGTCGAGGTTCTGGCGCGAGGGCGAAGAGCCGTGGGCCGAGAGCGCGGTTTTGGGGGCGCGTCAGATCGGTGAGAATTGGGTCGGCCCGGCGCGCGTGTCAGCCAATCGGTGCGGGATCGCGTTGACCTCGAGCTCGAGCGGCACGGTGGCCTTTCTCGATGGGCACGGCCGGCTCAGATGGTCGGCCACGCTTCCGGCGGACCCCGGGCAGCTCGAGATACACGCGCTGCCCTTGCCGGACGAGAAGCTCCTGGTCGCCTATGCGGCGAGCTATGGACAAAACGAGTACGTGTTGCTGGCAGACGCAGAGGCCGCGCCGGTCTGCAGGAGCGAGCTGGGAGACAAGCCGGCGTGGGGAGCAAGAAGCGCCGGGCTTTTGTGGTCGGATGACACGGTCCTCGTCAGCTCTCGAGATGTCACCTGGGCGCTCGGGCTGCCGCAGCTGACCGCTCGCAAGTTTGCAGGCCACGCGGCCGTGGTAGATTTCGGCAGCAGCGCGGATCCAGGGAGGCACGTCCTCGCGTTCGCCTCCCAGGAAAAGCCCCAGCCTCACAACTGGAACCTGGTCGGGTACGAGGTCTCCGAAAAGAAACCGAAGACCTGGGATGTCCCGCTGCCGGACTTTCGCCCCGTTGCTCCCCCGCCCGAAGACACCCAGCCGCGAGCCAAGGGCCCCGTGCTTCTCGGCGCGGTCGCGGCCGAGAGCTCCTGGCAGATCCCCTTGGGGGCCGACCGGGAGATCGATATCATCGTCTCGAACCGCGGCGGCCCGGTCGAAAACGGCTTCTATATCCAAGTCGGGGGCGTCGCCAAGAAGAACGGCCTCGTGGAGCTCGTCGGCGCGACCATCTCGATGGCCGACGAGACAGCGGCCGATCTCGTCAAGGACGAGCGGACGAGCCGCGTCGACTTCCCCGGCGCGAGCCTCTATGCCGGGTTTGTCGTCGAAAAGCCCCTTAAAAAGGTCTCCAAGGCGCCTCCGCCTCCCGAGCAGCCTTCACTGAGCGTGACCGTCACCTTGCGCGGGGTAAAGCAGGGCAGCGGGCTCTTGACCGTGCGCGTGGGGCCCCTGGGCACCGAGGGACATCGCGGATCTGCCCTGGTGGGGAGAAATCTCTCGGTGGATTGACCTGTGGTGATGCGCGCTTGCGACTAAAGAGGGATGTTTGCGTGTTTCTTGTTGGGGCGGACGCTTCGTTTGCTCTGAAGGGTCTCCAAGGCGTCTATGAGCATGGGCCGGGTCTCTTCGGGTCTGATGACGGCGTCGATAAAGCCCAGCTCGGCCGCTTTGTACGGGTTTGCGAACTTGGCGACGTAGTCTTTGACGAGCCGCTTGCGCTCGGCTTCGGGATCCTCGGCGCTCGCGATCTCTCTTTTAAAGATGATGTTGGCGGCGCCCTCAGCGCCCATCACGGCGATCTCCGCGGAGGGCCAAGCCAGATTGATGTCGCAGCCGATGTGCTTGGAGCACATGGCGTCGTAGGCGCCTCCGTAGGCCTTGCGCACGATCACCGTCACCATGGGCACGGTGGCCTCCGAGTACGCGAACAAAAGCTTCGCGCCGTGCCGGATGATCCCGGCGTGCTCCTGCTGGGCTCCGGGTAAAAAGCCCGGCACGTCCACAAAAGTGACCATGGGGATGTTGAACGCATCGCAAAATCTCACAAAGCGGGCGGCTTTGTCAGAGGCGTTGATGTCGAGGCAGCCGGCCACGTTCATCGGGTTGTTGCCCAAGATGCCCACGGGGCGGCCTGCGAGGCGGGCGAACCCGGTTATGAAGTTCTTGGCGTAGTTTTTATGCACCTCCATAAACGAGGCCTCGTCCACCACGACCTTCATTATTTTGCGCATATCGTAGACGGCCCTGTGGTGCTCGGGGACGATGTTTCGGAGCTCTTCACCGCGCAAGGGCTGGTCTTCGTCCCATTTTTCCGGCGTGGGCGCGTCTTCGCAGTTTTGCGGCAGGTAGGAGACCAGTCGCCGGATGGACGCGAGGCATTCTTGTTCGTTCTTGGCGTCGAAGTGGCACACCCCGGACTTGTTGCCGTGCGTGCGCGCGCCGCCCAGATCCTTGAAAGAGATCTCTTCGCCGGTCACCGTCTTGATGACGGCCGGTCCGGTGATGAACATGTGGCTGGTGTCGCGGACCATGAAGATGAAGTCGGTGATCGCCGGGGAGTAGACCGCTCCCCCGGCGCACGGCCCCATGATGGCGGAAATCTGCGGAATGTAGCCCGAGGCCAGGGTGTTGCGCCTGAAGATCTCCCCATAGCCTCCCAGGGACATGACGCCCTCTTGGATGCGGGCGCCTCCCGAATCGTTGATTCCGATGACCGGGCAGCGCGCCTCCATGGCGTGGTCCATGATGCGGATGATCTTCTTGGCGAACACTTCTCCCAGAGCTCCGCCGTAGTCCATGAAGTCTTGGGAGAAGACGAAGACCCTCCGTCCGTGGATCGTGCCCCAGCCGGTGACGACACCGTCCCCGGGGAGTTTCTTTTTTTCCATACCGAAATCGACGCAGCGGTGGACCATCAAAGCTCCGATCTCGTGGAACGAGCCTGGGTCCAGGAGATTGTCGATGCGCTCTCGGGCGGTGAGTTGTCCCTTGGCGTGCCGTTTCTCGGCTTTCTCGGCCGGGGCGTGGCTATGCGCATGCTTGAGGCGGCCCTCGAGATCTTCGATGAGCTCGTTCATGTTTTTGTTGCCGTAGTCGCTCGACATCCGGTCGGTCCTTTCTTTCGGGTTGCGCTTTGGCCTGATGCGGTCGGCTCGTTTTGTTTTTCGGTCAATGCTGTTCGCAAAGCTCTATGAGGACTCCACCTGTGGCCTTGGGATGCATAAAGGCGATCTGCACGCCTCCGGCCCCGACCCTTGGTTTCTCGTCGATGAGCCGGATGCCCTTTTCTTTTGCCTCCGCCAAAGCGGCCTCCACATCCGAGACCTCATAGGCGATGTGGTGGACCGCGGGCTTGCCCCCTTTGGAGTCGATGAACTTCTTGATGGGGCTGTCATCGGAGGTCGGCTCGAGCAGCTCGATGCGGCTTTCGCCGACGGTGAGAAAGGCCACCTTGACTTTCTGATCGGCGACCACTTCGGTGCCGGTCAGCTCCAACCCCAAAACCCCGCTGTAGAGCGCGAGATGGTCTTCGATGGCGGGAACGGCGATTCCAATGTGACTGATTTTTTTGATATCCATTTTGCCTCCAAAATATGACCAATATCATACGAAAATACACACAGTAGGGCATTTCTCGAAAAAAAACGAGCACCGGTGAAAATCCAAAGCCCTCCATTGTCATGTTTATCGAAAGAAAGCACACTCACGGTATGACGCTCGTCACGCAATCGCCCTGGTTTTTTTCGTCGATCTTCATCGCGTGGGCGTGCGGAATCGTAGGGCCGGCAGAAGATCCGCCGGCTGGGAAATCCCTTGCGAGAAAGCCCGCGGCGCGGGTCCCCGGCGAGGCCGGCGAGGAAAAAAAGGCGCCCCATCCCATCCCCGCCGCGAAAAGGCCCACTGAGGTCAGGTGCCCCCAGGTTCCCACCCCGCTGAGGGTGAAAGGGTACGAGCCGGCCAGCTTCGTCTGCCCGGACGAACCGCTCAATGGACCCACGCCGGTCTTCGTGGTGCTCCACGGAAACTACGACCGCCCCGAGTGGCAATGCGAGACTTGGAAAGAGGCGGCCGGGCACCTCGGTTTTATCTTGTGCCCCCGGGGCGTGCCGAGCGATCCCGAACACGACCGCTGGACTTACGCGGGCAACGAGGCGGCCGGCGAGGAGATGCGCGCGGCCTTCTCGGCGCTGCGAGTAAGATTTCCCGAACACGTGAGACCGTTTGGAAACACGTATGTCGGATTCTCTCTCGGCGCGATCTACGGTCCCGATCTGGTCGTGAGCAACCCGGCGCTCTTCGATGCCTTGGTCCTCGTCGAAGGCGGCCTGAAGAGACTGAACCTCCCCGTGATGAGAAGGCTGGTCAAAGCGGGGATCAAAACCCTGGTGCTGGCCATGGGGGTGCCGTCTCGGCGCAGTAGCGCCCCCAAGGTCGTGACACGGGCGAGGCGGCTCGGACTCGATGCCCACTATCTCGACATGCCGGGCGCCGGTCACGGTTATTCCCGGGATTTTTCCGCGCAGGCCCGTAAGATCCTCAAAAAATCTAAAATGAGTGATAAAGAGATTCCATGACCTCCAAGATCTTGCGGACGCGGCAGCTCGCGGTCCTGCTGCTTTTTCTTTTTTGCCAAGCGGTCGGGTGCTCCCCCGCGGGTACCAGGGATCCGGGCGATTCGAGATGCGAGTGCGAGGTCATCTTCTCCCTCGCGAACACCGACAGGTCCTCTCCTCACGTGAAGGTCGATGTGCAGCTCGATCATCGCACCGTGATTTACGGCGGGTTGCCGCAGGTCACCTCAGGGGACTACTTCTATGTGTCGACGTGCCTGCCGAGACGACACGCGACCTTGGTGGTGCGCATGGAAACCGAAGGCGAAGCTCTCGAGGAGAGTCGAAAAATAAAGATCGAAAACAAGATGTGGATCGTCATTACACGTGTGCGTGATTTGGGGGACGGGGCGACGATGAAAATCGATGTCTCATATGAACAGCCCGCTTGGTCCGCGGCTTTATGAGTCGATGTCAATTTGCCAAACGCCCGGAATGAGGCATTTTTATTTGGATAGGGTCGCAAAAACACAAGCGAATGGGATACGAGTGCTTTTAGTGCGACGAGAAAGAGAACTCAAAGGTGCGATGCCGGCTCCAGGCGTGGCGCTCAAAGCGGATATGAGCACGCCATGACGAACATGGTCGGCAGGACCATCGACAACAAATACCGCCTCGTCAGGTTGCTCGGCGAAGGGGGGATGGCGCTCGTCTACGAGGCGGAGCACACCGTCATCAACCGGAAGGTGGCCGTCAAGATCATGCGCGCCATGTTGGCCTCGGCCCCGGGAGCGACGAAACGCTTTTTAAGGGAGGCCAAGACCGCGGCCAAGATCGAGCACCCCAACGTGGTCGAGATTCACGACGTGGGCGTGGAAGATGACGGGACGGTGTTCATCGTCATGGAGCTGCTCAAAGGGCGCAGCCTCAAAGAGCTCCTCGAGCTCAAGGGACGACTGTCGGCCTCCACGGTCGTCTCCGTCATGATGCAGGTGCTCTCCGCGCTGGCGGCGGCGCACAAAATGGGGATCATCCACAGAGATCTCAAGCCGGATAACGTCTTTATCGCGCTGGACAACCGGATGCGCGAGGAGGTCAAGCTCCTCGATTTCGGGATCGCAAAAATAGAAGGCCAGCCCGAAGGGGATCTCAAGCTCACCAAGACCGGCATGGTCATGGGGACGCCCCATTATTTGTCACCCGAGCAGGCGCGGGGAGGCAAAAAGGTCGATCACCGGATCGACATCTGGGCGGTGGGCGTGTTGATGTACGAGATGTTGACGGGGGTGATGCCTTTCGACGGCACCAGCTACAACGAGGTGCTCGGCAACATCCTGATGGAGCTGCCGGTGCCGCTGCACGAGCTCAACCCCGACGCCCCGAAAGATCTCGTTGACATCGTCAATGGCGCCCTGACCAAGGACAGGGACAAACGCTACCAGTCGGTGCTGGAGATGGTCCGGGACCTCATGCCCCTCCAAGAGAAGCTGGGCGTCGAGCTGAGCTTGCCGGTGTTTCGAGCCCTGTCCGATTCGATCCCGCCTCCGCCTGTGTCCGGCGCCTCCGCTTCCCAAGAGCTTGAGGAGCAAGAGACCGAGGTTCGCTCCGACATCATCAAGAAAAGGAGCATGCCTCCGGAAGAGATGGCGGGGTCCGCTCAGAGTCAGCCGCTCGACACCGGAGACCTGGAGGTCCTCGAGGGGATGGAGGAGCTCCGCCCTTCGTGGCGAGCCTTGACGGATCGGATGCGCACTCGCCGGGCGGCGCTGTTTCTGGGCGCGGCGCTCGCCGCCGCCGCCCTCGTGACGCTTGTTATCGTCGTGTTGAGCGGCCGGACAGAGGGCGACTCTCGCGAGGTGGTCGCTGCCGGGCATGCCGCCGGGGACACCTCCGGCGCCGATGGCGCTTTGGACGCCGCGACCGCTTTGGCCACCTCCCCCAGCGAAGAGCCCGACAGCGCGTCTGCGGACGAAGCGAAAGACGCAGCTGAGGTGGAGGCGACGCCCGCCAAGATAAGCCTGGATATTCAAGGCGCACCCGAAGGCGCAAAGATCTGGCTCGATGGACAGCGCGTCGAGCCTCCGGTCGAGCTGCCGCCGTCGCAAATCGAGCGGCGTGTTCGGGTCACCGCGGCGGGGTATCGACCGTTTGAAACGAGCGTCGTGGCCGACCAAGATCGCGTCGTCTCTGTGGACTTGGTCCCTCGTGCCAAATCCCAACCCGACAGGAGCAAGCGGCCTCGGGATCGTGAGAGCGGCTCCAAGAACGGGAAAAAACAAGGCGGCTCTAAATCCGGCAAGGTCTGGGCCGACAATCCCTTCGGCTGAACCCTGCGCCCACCACATCGCCCTCGAGCCGCTCACCTGCATGTTGAAATCGAAGTCATCAATCATTAACTGTTGTGGCACGACCGATCGTGGCCTGCGTGGCTCGTGAAGCGATAATAACGCGGAAAAAATGCGTTTTTGCGCCGAGCGGTCCGCCCAGGCCCCATTTGACGATTATTGGGAGAGTGAAATGAACGATACATTGAAAAGAATTGAAGAGCTGCTCAAGGGCGAGGCGGAAAAACTGATGACCTACCGCGCCAAAGGGTTTCCAAAGGATGTCCTGCACGCGCCGGGGCCCGATTTCGTGGCGCGGACCATGGCATCGTCCGACAGGTCACCTCGCACCATGCGGGCTTTTCAGACCATTTTGAGCAGCGGCCGCTTGGCCGGGACCGGATATGTCTCCATCTTGCCGGTTGATCAGGGCATCGAACATTCCGCGGGGGCGAGCTTCGCGCCGAACCCGCAATACTTCGACCCGGCGAACATCGTCGAGCTGGCCTTGGAAGGGGGGTGCAACGCGGTGGCGTCGACCCGGGGCGTCCTTGGGCAGGTCAGCCGCAAGTACGCCCACAAGATTCCGTTCATCATGAAGCTCAACCACAACGAGCTGCTCACCTACCCGAACAAGTATGACCAGATCATGTTCGCCCAGGTCGACGAGGCTTACGACATGGGAGCCGTGGCCGTTGGGGCGACCATTTACTTCGGCTCCGAAGAGTCTGGGAGGCAGATCCAGGAGGTCTCCCAGGCGTTCCAGATGGCTCACGAGCTGGGCATGGTCACGGTGCTTTGGTGCTACCTGCGCAACCCCCAGTTCAAAAAGGGTAAGACGGATTACCACGTCGCGGCGGATCTGACAGGGCAGGCGAATCACCTCGGAGCGACCATCGGGGCCGATATCGTAAAGCAGAAGCTCCCTCAAACGAACCGCGGCTTCGAGGCGATATCTTTCGGCAAGACCCACCCGGATGTGTACGATAAGCTGACCCAAGGCGATCATCCCATCGAGATGACGCGCTACCAGGTGGCCAGCGGCTACATGGGGCGAGTCCCGCTCATCAATTCGGGGGGCGCCTCCGGGGCAAACGACCTCGCCGAAGCGGCGATGACGGCGATCATCAACAAACGCGCCGGCGGGATGGGGCTCATCTCCGGGCGGAAAGCGTTTCAAAAGCCGATGAAAGACGGCGTCGAGCTGCTGAACCTCATTCAGGATATCTATCTGGAGCCCAACATCACCTTGGCATGAGCCCGCCCCACGCAGCGAGGGATGGATTTTTGGGGTTCGTGTTCTTTGCCCGAGGCAGGACCAACGAATCGGTGATAAAGTTCACAAACCGAGGACGAATGAGCAACGCGAGGAGAGAGCGATGAAAGCCCTTGTAACGGGAGCCACGGGGATGGTCGGTCGGCGCGTCGTCGAGCGACTCCAAAAAGACGGCTGGCAGATCGCAGCTTGGGTTCGTTCCGAAAAAAAAGCCCGCGCCGTGCTCGGCGGCGGCGTGGAGCTCGTTCCTGTCGAAGAGGGAGCGCGCGGATTGAGAGGAGGGTGTATTGGCTGCGACGCCGTCATTAACCTGGCAGGGGAGCCGCTGTTCGCCCAGCGGTGGACCGACAGGCGGCGCTCCCGGCTGCTGGAGAGTCGCGTGTTTTTGACGAGGGAGGTCGTCAATGCCCTCGAAGGCATGGAGCGCAGGCCCCAGGTGTTCGTCTCCGCGAGCGCTGTCGGCTACTACGGCGACAGAGGGGAGGAGGAGCTCATCGAGACCAGCGGTGTGGGGGACGATTTTTTGGCTCACCTGTGCAGTGAATGGGAAAAAGCCGCCATCGACGCCGAGAGCCTCGATATCCGTGTGGTGCCCCTGCGCTTTGGGATCGTCTTGTCGCCCACGGGCGGTTTTTTGGCCAAGCTCTTGCCCCAATTCAAAGCCGGTGTGGGAGGAACCTTCGGTTCGGGACGCCAGTACATGTCGTGGATTCATATCGACGACCTCGTCGAGATCATCGCCATGTCGCTCGTGGACACAAGGTATCGCGGTCCCATAAACGCGGTCGCGCCCGCGCCGGTGACTAATAAGGAGTTCGCCAAAACCTTTGGCGCCGTGCTGAGCCGACCCAGCATCGTCGCGGTCCCCTCCATGGCGCTGAAGATCGCCGTGGGTGAGGGCTCCGAGGCGCTCCTCGCCAGCCAGCGAGTGCTGCCTTCCCGGCTCGTCTCCTTGGGGTTTCGCTATCAGTATCCAGAGATGTCCAAGGCCCTGTCCAACGTCATCTCTGCTTTGGAATGAAAGGAGCGGATGGCCGCATGCCGAGCAACGCTTCAAAGACGGTCCCAACCGGTGTCCAAGAGCTCTTGGGCTACCGCCATCACTGCGAGTGCGGTCTCATTCACGAGACGCAGCTCGCGGGAGTGCACACCCGCAAAGGGGCTCTCGAAGAGCTCGAGTCGGCGATCGAGAGACACGCGGGGCGAGCGCGATGTTTGATGGTGACCGATAGCAGGTTGTGGCAGCTTTTAGGGGAGAAGCTACAAAAAAGACTCGAGCGCGCCGGCCGAAAAACCGCCGTCGTGATCGTGCCGGACGGTCCGGGACAAAGGCCCCACGCCACCAGCCAAAACGTCGCGCTGGTCGAGGCAGCCATGGACCGCGTGGGCGTCGCCGTCTCGGTCGGATCGGGCACGGTAAACGACCTGACGAAGTTGGCGGCCTTTAGGCGGGGCATCCCCTATGTCTGCGTGGCGACCGCCGCCTCCATGAACGGGTACACGTCATCCATCGCAGCCATAATGGCCGAAGGCGTCAAACGCACGGTGTCTTGCAAAGGGCCCATCGCGGTGATCGCGGATATCGACATCATCGCGGCAGCGCCGAGGGAGCTGACCCTCGCGGGCCTGGGCGACCTGGAGTCCAAGCCCACCGCCACGGCGGACTTCTTTTTGTCTGGGGCGGTCACCGGCGAGCATTACTGCGATTTTGCCGAGGCTGTGGTCCGAGTCGCCGAAAAAAAAGCCCGGGAAGCGGCGCCGGGGCTCCGAAGTGGCGATGTCCAAGCGGTGGAGGCGCTGACCGAAGCGTTGATCCTCTCTGGGGTGTCGATGGCGCTGGCTGGGACCTCGAGCCCGGCTTCGGGCGGTGAGCATCTCATCAGTCACTATTGGGACATGACCGCCGAGCTGGAAGGACGCGTGGAAGGCTGGCACGGAGCCCAGGTGGGCGTCGCGACCACGGTGACAGCGGCGCTCTACGACCGTCTGCGCGGGAGAGACCCGCGCTCCATCGATGTGGACGCGCTGGTCTTGGGCCACCCGACGTGGGCGGATCTGGAGCCGCGGATCCTCCGCCTGCACGGACCTCTGGGCCCCTTGGTGGCGCCTGAGCTCGAGGCGAAGCACCAGGGCCGCGAGCAGTATCGAAGAAGGCTCGAGGGCATCATCGAAGGGTGGTCCGGTCTGTGGTCCAAGCTCGACGCGCGGCTGCGCGCGGCCGACGAAATCAGAGGCGTTCTGCGCAGCGCCGGGGCGCCGACCACGGTCGGACAGATCAAATTGACCCCCGATCACCTTCGAAGGGCCTATTCGAGGGGACGTCACATCCGCAGTCGCTATACGGTTTTGGATTTTGCTCACGATATCGGTTTGTTGGAAGATGGTTCCGAAGAAGTTTTGCAAGCGGCGTTCTCGTAGCGCTGCGGGTTTGTTTTTTTAGACCGCCTGTTATAATGGCCGCCTTCTCAATTTGGGAGAAGTGATAAGTCGAGGTGATCGGGAGGCATGAATCTCAAGAAGACACTGTTTATTTTGCCGAATCTCCTGACTGCGGCGAGCTTGATGTTCGGCGTCTTGGCGATCCTCAGGTGCGTGTCTCCCGAGGTCACCGACGAGGATGTCTACAAGTCGGCCCTGCTGCTATTCTATTCGTTCATCTTCGACCTCTTCGACGGCCGGGTCGCCAGGATGACCAAGACCCAGTCGTCTTTTGGCGTGGAGTTCGATTCCCTGGCCGATCTGATATCGTTCGGCGTCGCGCCCGCTGTCATCACCTACCGCTGGGCTCTTATCGACACCGGCGCGTTGGGCATGGCCGTGTGTTTTATCTACGTGCTCGGCGGCGCTGTGCGTCTGGCGAGGTTCAACGTTTTGGCGCGCGTGGGTACGGCCCAAAAGAAAAAGCCCGACAAATACATGCTCGGCCTGCCCATCCCCATGGCTGCCGCGTTCGTCGTCGCGCTCCTGGTGGCATCTCGCGCGGCCGGAGGATGGCCCTGGCTCACCGCCCACGGGCTCACCGTCAAGGGCATCAGCTACCCGATGTTGCTTTTGGTGATGTTTGTTTTGGCGATTTTGATGGTCAGCTCCGTGAAGTTCCGCTCCTTCAAGGATCTCAAGCTCAACGCTTTTTCGGTGACCTTGCTTTTAATAACGGTGGCCTCGTCCGCCTTCTTGTGGCTCAAGTTTTCTCCGGCGTACATCCTCATTTGGCTGCTGTGCCTCTACGTGGTGCTGGGCTTCGGTGAGGCGATCATCTTCTGGCCGAAGCGGCGCAAGGAGCGGCGCTCGTCGGACGACGAACGGGAGCCGGTTCGGTAACGACCTCCTCCTCGCTCAAGGCGCCGGCGAAAGAAGAGGCGAGCGCGGCCATCAACACCGGGAGGCTCGCCACGTGGGGGATGCCCGTGACCGCGTTTTCGACGCGCTCGGGGGTGACCTTGAAGATCGCGGCGTGGAGGATCGGATCGAAGCCGCGGAGCAAGGTCCCGTGAACCAGCGCCGCCCCCCGTTTGCGAGCCTGGGCGCAACCCAGAGTCTTTTTCCCCTCGAAGAGCAGGCTCTCCACGGCTTGGTCCAAAAAGCAGATGGGGGATCGCCGATAGCGACCGCGCAGGGGGTCGGGGGGGCGCGACAGGGGCACGCCGAGGCGAACCATGGCGTCTTGCACGGCGCCTAGAAAGTTGTCGTAAAACCCATGTATTGTGGCCGCCCAGGGATGGGACACGGGTAAGGCGAGGCCGATGTTGAGATCGGCGTTTTGCAAGACCGCGGTTCCACCGGTCTGTCGGCGGACAATGGGCACACCCCGCTCGGCGCAGAGGCGCTCATCGATCTCGTCGAGGCCCTGTAAGCGCCCCAGAACCAGCACGGGTCGGTCCCAGGTGTACATCACGAGAGAAGGTGAGCCACGTGAGGCGCATTTGAGCAGCCGGCTCTCGAAGAGCAGGTCTTTGGTTGCGTCTCGGCCTGCAAAAGCGAAAACGTTGAGCGTGTTTGCCACCTCTGCTCCTTTTTTGCCGTCTTCGCCGAAGAGTTTGGACACGATGGGCCTCGGAATCAAGCGCACAGGTCACGACGCGCGGCATCGAGACAGCAAAACGCGAACACCGAGCAATGTTTAGAGGGGGAAAAGAGAACGACGAGCTCTGGGATGGGGGGGGCATCCGGGGGGTGAGCTCGCCGTTCGAGTTATGAGAATGCAACTCGCGTGCCGAACCTTTGCCGGTGTCTGTTTTTAGGGGATATCCGCGGTAACCGCCTGGTTTTTCGGCTCTGCCGGTGCAGGCGAGGGGGATGGGCGGGGTCGCATTTGCGAAAAAAAGCGAAGAATCATTTCAAAGATGAAAAATCGGGTCGCAATGTTGCGATTTTTATCCTCTACTTGGGAGCGCGAACCTTGATTTTAGGCACGAGCACTCTATCACCTACGATGTGACTTCGAAGCCGCCGCGTGCGTGTCACCCGAGTTCGTGAAGACCTCGAATTGACGAGACTCAAGGTGCGTTTCGCAGTAAACTTCGTTTCGAGAAAGTCGTCCGGCGCTCCTTGTTTGAGCTGGCGAGAACCATCGAACGCACCGAGAGGCGATGAATATGAAAGGATGTCCGACCTGTGGACAGCGTTTTTGGGACGGGGAGGAGTTTTGTCCCAAGGACGGGGCGACCTTGGTCGAGCTCAACGACGAGGGCCGAGATCCCATCGTCGGGATGACGATAGATGGTCGCTACAGCATCGAACGGAAGTTGGGAGAAGGGGGCATGGGGGTCGTTTACCTGGCGACGCATGCTGTCATCGGGAAAAGATGCGCTCTGAAATTACTCAGGGGAGATCTGGCGAGCCAAGAAGACGTCGCGGAGCGGTTTGTCCAGGAGGCGAGAGCAGCGGCGGCCATCGGCAACGAGCACATCATCGAGATCGCCGACTTCGGCAGAGCCCCGGACGGAGCGCCCTACTTCGTCATGGAGTACCTCGACGGGGTCGATATCCAACATGCGCTCAAACAGAGCGCTCAGTTCGATGTCCAGCGCTGCCTCGATATTCTCGTCCAGTGTTGTGAAGCTCTGGCGGCGGCTCATGACGCCGGCATCGTGCATCGCGATCTCAAGCCCGAAAATATCTTTCTCATCGAAAAGAACGGCCGATCGGATTTTGTAAAAATTCTCGATTTCGGGATCGCAAAGGTGGCGCGCGAGTCGGGTCGGCTCACGCGCACGGGGATGATCTTCGGCACACCTCAGTACATGTCTCCCGAGCAGGCTGCCGGCACGTCCATCGACGAGCGGACCGACATCTACTCACTGGGCATTATCATGTACGAGATGCTCTGCGGCCGGGTGCCCTTCGAGGCCGACACCTTCATGGGGGTCTTGACCAAGCATCTCTACGAAGAGCCCATTCCGCCGAACCGCCTCGTCCCGCCCGTCAAGATACCCAGCGCCTTGGAAGCCGTCTTGCTCACCTCCATCGCCAAGAAGCCGGATAGGCGTTACCAGTCCATGCGCGATATGTGCGATGACTTGGTCGCCGTGCAAGAGGGGCGTGCTCCACAAGGGGCCAAAGACGCGATGCGACGGATCGGCGACTCCACCGCCCCCCCACCGCCCCCCTCCAGCGTTTTGGGGGGCGAGGTGGAGCGCGCAGATGAGCTCGAGGCGTTTGGGAAGCCCAAATGGCCTCTGTGGGCAGGGGTCGCAGGGGTCGTAGCGGTCGTCGCGTTGGCCCTGGCGTTCTTTTGGGGACCTTTTGGCCGCGAGGAGGCGCTCCACGCGGCTGTCGTCTCGCCGGTCCCAGAGGCCCAGCCGGATGAGGAGCCCGAACCCTCCTCGGTGGACCAGCCGGAGCGCGAGGCCGATTCAGAGCCCGGGTCGGATCTCCAAGACGACAAAGAGGCCGCCGAGGCAGAGCTCGAGACGCAGATCAGATTGCGCTCGAATGCGCCGGGCGCCGAACTCTATCTAGGAGGCTCCCTGGTCGGGACGCTCCCCTACGATATTCCGCGCCCGACGAGCGAAGCAGCGGCGGTGAAGTACGTCGTCAGAGCAGCCGGCTACGAGGAAACTTCGTTCTTGGCGACGCCGTCGACACCTGAGCGAAGCCTCGTAGAGCTCGATAAGTCTTCGCAAAAAAAGAAGGTAAAACGAGCCGTCGGGCAATTGAATCATTCGAAGAAGAAAAAGCAGACGGACGCCCAGAGCAAAAAGGTCGAAAAAAAGAAACGCATCCTCGGCGGTGATATCGCTGACCCATGGGCTCAGTAGTTCGAGAGGTCTCATGACGAGAAAACCGATTGTCGCCGTCGTGGGTGCCGCGACCGTGACGGAAGATATCGCCGACATCGCTTACGACGTCGGGCAATCCATAGCGCGCGCCGGATGGAATCTGCTCTGCGGCGGAGGGCAGGGCGTCATGCTGGCGGCCTGTCGCGGCTTCGCCGAGGCCAGGCAGCTCGAGTCCCAGGTCGCCGTTGGGATACTCCCCTCGGACGACGCGGATTTCGCGAACGAGTACGTGGACGTCGCGATACCGACGGGGCTGGGCTGGGCGCGCAACGCCGTTGTGGCGCGCGCCGGGGATGCCATGATAGCGGTGGCCGGCGGCAGCGGCACCCTGTCCGAGCTCGCCTATGCGTGGCAGATGCAAAAACCTATCGTGGTCATGGGAGACTCCGGAGGTTGGTCCGCCGAGCTCGCGGGCCGCTGCCTCGACGATCGCAGGCGGGATCCGGTGCTGAGCGCGGCTACGGGCAGCGAGGCCGCTGCGCTGCTCGAGAAGACCTTCGGGCGATGATTCTCGATTCTCAGGCTCTGGCACGCGACCTCGAAGACCGGCTCGCGCGCTCTTTCGCCGCCCTCGTTCCGCGGGGGGAAAAGGTCCTGTTGGCTGTGTCCGGGGGGCGCGACTCCACGGCCATGATGTTCGCTTCCAAGCGCGCCGCCCTCGAGGCGGGCTGCCTCTTCAGCGTGGGGTTTGTCGATCACGGCCTGCGGGCAAAAGCGCAAGACGAAGGCCAGCTCGTCGCCCGGCAAGCCGGCGAGCTCGGTTTTGAGTTCGCCTCCAAAAGGATCGCCTCGGGCGAAGCGCGAGCTGCTCGGGAGGCCGGCTCCCTGCAAGAGTGGGCGCGCCGGCGGCGGTACGAGCTCTTGGCGGATATCGCCCGCGATCACGGATGCTCTCACATCGCCACGGCGCACACGGCGTCGGATCAGGCAGAGACCCTCCTCATGAGGATGTTGCGCGGCAGCGGCATCGATGGTCTGGGGGGCATCATGCCCCGCCGGTCACTCGACGGATGCCCGAGCGTGGAGGTCGTCAGGCCGATGCTCTTCGCGAGCCGGGATCAGAGCCGGGAGTACTTGATCTCCATCAAAAAGAGCTGGTCCGAAGACCCTTCGAATCACGAGCCTCGGTATACCAGGGTGCGGGTGAGACAAGAGGTCTTGGCGGTGATGGAGAGTCTCGCCCCGGGGGTCTCGAGGAGGATGGCCGCTCTGGCCGACGAGGCCCGGGACCTGGTGCGTTTGCTCGAGTCCGATGGATTCCTCGATAGCGCGATCCTCGAGCCGCTCAGGTTGGGCGGCGGCGTCCGGGTCGCCCGCGAGACGTTCGAAAAGCTGCCCCCCAGCATCCACACGAGGGTCATCCGCAGGGCGCTGCGGCGGGTCAGGGGAGACCTGCGTCGCCTGGAACGACAGCACGTCGAGCAGGTCACGCGGCACGTGCGCCAAGGTGATGCGACCGGGGCCCTCCCGCTGCCCGGAGAGGCGCTCGTCTTTGCCGACCGGGGCAGCTTGTACGCGTTCCCAGGGGCGCTTCCGGAAAAACCCAGCGGCGCGGGGCAGCTCACTGCGGTGGGAGCGGGGTTGTGGAGTGTCCGGTTCGCGGCCTTGGGGGTCGCCGCAGAGATTCGAGCGCGTTCTTTTGAGGACATCGAGGACTGGGAAGTTCGGGCGCGCCGCCGGGGGGATCGGATTGTCGACTCGCACAAGAAGATGAAGGAGCTTTTTCAGCATCATCGTGTGCCGGTGTTCTATCGAGATTACGTCCCGTTTTTGGCGAGACAAGACCGGGTGATAGCGTGTCCGATGATGCTGTCGAGCCGGGTTCGCGGGGTCAGCGTGACCTGGACAGTGGATAGCAGCGCGCCCGTTTTGGACATCGGGTTGATCGCGAGCCGATAAAATCAGCGCTTGACTTTCTACGTCAAAGTAATAATGGTCCCTTGGTAAAAGTACGTTGTGCAATAAACAAGAGACGCTGGGTACGCAGTGTTTTAAGTATTTAGGGGCTCGCAGTGAATCAGAAGTTCAAGACCTTTGTTCTTTGGGGTGTTTTGATAACCCTTTTCCTCTTGGTCGTCATGGTTGTTCAAGGAGAACCGGGCGCCAAGGAGGTGGGGTTCAAAGAGTTTCAGTCCGACTTGACGCAGGGTCGAGTCAAGGACGTCACCGTAAAAGGGCAAAGATACATCTATAAGCGAACGACGCCTGCCGGCGTGGAGGAGGTGTTTGCTTATGGGTACAAAGCAGAGCACGAGATGACGCAGCTCCTCATGGAGCACTCGCCCTCGGTCAAGTTCCAGCAGCCCGACGAATCGGGGTTTTTGCAGGGATTTTTGATATCCTGGTTGCCGATGATTGTGTTGCTGCTGGTGTTCTTTTTCTTCATGCGGCAGCTGCAGTCAGGGGGCGGCAAAGCGATGAGCTTCGGCAAGAGCCGCGCGCGGCTGATGTCCGACCACTCGAAGAAGGTCACCTTCAAGGACGTCGCCGGGATCGACGAGGCCCGGGATGAGCTCGAGGAGATCATCGATTTCCTAAAAGATCCCAAGCGATTCCAGCGTTTGGGCGGACGCATACCCAAGGGCGTGCTGCTCATGGGCCCTCCGGGCACCGGAAAAACCTTGCTCGCTCGCGCCATCGCCGGAGAAGCCGGCGTCCCGTTTTTCTCTATCAGCGGATCGGATTTCGTCGAGATGTTCGTGGGCGTGGGCGCCTCGCGCGTGCGGGACCTTTTTGAGCAGGGCAAGAAGAACGCGCCGTGCATCATCTTTATCGACGAGATCGACGCGGTCGGGCGCCAGCGAGGGGCCGGCGTCGGAGGCGGCCACGACGAACGGGAGCAGACCCTCAATCAGCTCCTCGTGGAGATGGACGGCTTCGAGGCCAACGACGGCGTCATCATCGTCGCGGCGACCAACCGGCCCGATGTCCTCGACCCGGCCTTGCTTCGCCCCGGGCGATTCGATCGCCGAATCGTCGTTCCTCGGCCCGACGTGAAAGGGCGCGAAGGGATCTTGGAGGTCCACACGAAGAGGACGCCCCTGGCGCCAACGGTCGAGCTGAGCGTGCTGGCGCGAGGGACCCCGGGCTTCTCCGGGGCGGACCTTGAGAACCTCGTCAATGAGGCCGCGCTTTTGGCTGCGAGAAAAGGAAAAGATATCGTCGAGATGGACGACTTCGAAGAGGCCAAGGACAAGGTCATCATGGGCACCGAGAGGCGCTCGATGATCATCTCGGATTCTGAGAAGCGGACATCTGCGTATCACGAAGCGGGACATACCATCGTCGCGCGCCTCCTCAAGGGCACCGATCCGGTGCACAAGGTCACCATCATTCCCCGAGGCCGCGCTCTGGGGTTGACCCAGCAGCTGCCGCTCGAGGACAGGCTCATGGTGACCCGCACCTTCACCGAGGCGCAGATCTCGATCCTCATGGGAGGGCGGATCGCCGAGGAGATTATTTTCGGCGAGCTCTCCACCGGCGCCGGCCAAGACATTCAAACCGCCACCGATCTGGCGCGAAAAATGGTCTGCGAGTGGGGCATGAGCGAGAAGCTCGGGCCTTTGTACTACGGTCGCAAAGAAGAGGCGATATTTCTCGGTCGGGAGCTTGGCCAGTCTCAGGATTTTTCAGAGCAGACCTCGGAGCTCATCGACGAAGAGGTTCAAAAAATTGTGCGCGGGCAGTACCGAAGAGCGCGGAGCCTGCTCGAGAAGAACATCGACGCGCTCAAGGGGCTGGCCGAGCAGCTTCTGGACAACGAGGTGCTAGACGGCGAGCAGATCGATGAGGCGCTGCGGGAGTTTAAGGCCAAAGGCGAGGTTAGCTTTGCTTCGTGAGGTTCGTCGAACGTGAATTGGGCCGAAAAACTGCAAACCGATCGTCCTCTCATCATGGGGATCTTGAACGTCACTCCGGATTCTTTTTCCGACGGTGGGCATTTTTTCGGCGTTGATGCAGCGGTCCAGCGCGCCTGCGCGATGGTCGAGGCCGGCGCGGATATCATCGATGTCGGAGGAGAGAGCACGAGACCCGGGAGCGAGGGGGTGGATGCCGACGAGGAGGTCCGCCGGGTCGTGCCTGTCATCGAACGCATCTGCGGCACGCTCGACACAGCTGTCTCCATCGACACCACCAAGGTCGCGGTCGCGGCGCGCGCCTTAGAGGCGGGCGCCCGAATTATCAACGATGTGTCCATGCTGCGCCGGGATGAGGGGCTGGCAGCGCTCGCCGCGGAGTACGGGGCGCTCCTGGTCTTGATGCACTCTCGCAAGAACCCCGCGGACATGCAGCGGGACGTGGTCTACGACGACGTTGCCTCGTCGGTCAGAGAAGAGCTCGAGGAGGCGGCGAACAAAGCGATGGCCCAAGGGGTGCCGCGAACCTCTATCTGGCTGGATCCGGGGATCGGCTTCGCCAAGAACACCTCCCACAACCTCCAGGTTCTGTCGCGCCTCTCGGAGCTCGTCGCCTCCGGCTTCCCCGTGCTCGTCGGGCCTTCGCGCAAGGCGTTTATTGGACAGCTGACCGGCGCTGAGGTCGGGTCCCGGGTGGGCGGCACGGCCGCGGCGGTGACGGCTTCGGTCCTGGCGGGTGCTCGGGCAGTCCGTGTGCACGATGTCGAGGTGATGGGTCAAGCGGCGCGGGTCGCGTACGAGATAGCGAAGGCGGGGCGACGAAACAGGGATGACGGCAGGCCGGATGAGTGATGTGCTTTCCAATATTTGGAACGGGGCCACGGATGGAACGGGCATGTTCAGCGCCATTTTAGACCTCGTCATCGTCTTTTACCTCGTCTACATCACTCTTTTGCTGATCCGTGGGACGCGCACCGTCCCCATGGCCCTGGGGCTCTTGCTCATCGTGGTTTTGTACCTGGGCAGCAGCTACTTTGGGCTGGCGACCACCTACATGCTGCTGGATCAGTTTATGGAGGTGGCGGTCATATTCGCACTCATCATTTTCCAAGACGACATCCGCCGCGCGCTCGTGAGGATGGGCCGGTTCGCCTGGTTCTCAAAAGCCCAAGAGAGCCAAATCGTCGAAGAGGTGATCAAGGGCGCGGCGATGATGGCGTCAAAGCGCATCGGCGCCATCATCGTCTTTGAGCGAGATGCCTCCTTGTCCGAGTTCACCGAAGAGGGCACCAAGCTCGATTCCACGGTGACCAAGGAGCTCCTTTACACCATCTTCATCCCCCGCATGGAAAACCCCCTGCATGACGGCGCAACGATCATAAAAAACTATCGTGTATCAGAGGCCGGGGTCCTTTTGCCCCTGTCATCGAACACCCGCCTCGATAAGACCCTCGGGACGCGGCACCGAGCCGCGCTCGGTGTCACCGAGCAGACGGACGCGGTGTCGATAGTCGTGTCTGAAGAGCGGGGGACAATATCCCTTTGCTTCGCTGGTCGGATGAGCAAGAACCTCGACGCCGCCTCGTTGCGAAAAGCGCTTCACGGCCTGTTCTCCAAAGAGAAAATTAAAGAGCGCAAGAAAGCGGCGGAGGAGCGTAAGACAAAGGCCATGAGGAGGCCCTCCACCATCCCGGGGGCGCCTGTCGAAGAAAAAAAAGAGCAACCCGGCGAGGACGAGAAGACTCCTTTTGGACCTGTGTCGGAGCTCATAAAGCCCGAGAAGAGGTTTCTGGAAGACGCGCATAAAGAGACCAAGGAGCAGCGCCTCAGCGAGGCGAAGATCGCCCTGGCCAAAGAGTTGGTTGAGACGGAAAACCACGACGAAGAGAGTTCACAACGACAAGCTGTCTCAGGTGAAAAGG
>JAABTR010000539.1 GCA_011389755.1 Deltaproteobacteria bacterium
GATGATCCCCGACTCATCGGTGATGACTATCGACTCCTCGACCTGCTCGAGGGCGCGGCGGAGTCTCTCTCTTTGCTCCTGTGCTCGCAGGCGAGCCGTGATATCGGTCGACAAACCGATGAGCCCCACCACCGCTCCGCTCTCGTCCCGGTAGGGGACCTTGTCGGTGCGCAGCCAGCGCCTGCCGCCTTCTCCCTCGTACGGCTCGACGATCCCAACCCGCGGCAAACCATCGCGCATGAGCTGCTCGTCCGCTTCCAGCGCCTCGAGGCCGCAGCTGGGTGGCAGGCGGATGTCCACGTCGCAGGCCCTCGAGCCCAAGACCTGCGCGGGGCGTATCGAGAAGGTCTCGGCGAACGCGACATTGCACCGCACAAACCTGTGAGAGCGGTCCTTGTAGTAAATGAGGGCCGGCACCGAGTCGAGGATCGTCTGCAGCTCCGTGCGCTGCTGGCGGATGCGCTTTTGCATGGCCAGCTCACGGATGCGCTGATTCTGTATTGTCCGAGCGGTGTGAAGGATGACGCGCTCCCGCCTGATGGCGTCGCACAAAGAGGCCAGCCTCGCCGGATCGAAGGGCTTGGCTTGGACGTGCTCCGCGCCCTTTTCGATGAGGTCGGCCGTCTTTTCAAACCCCGGCGCCTCCGCCGTGATGACGATGGCGCTCGATCTTTTGGCGCTGAAAAGGCTCAAAGGCAGCGCCCCTTTCTCGTCAGTGCAGCCGGCGTCCCAGACCACCACCGCCGGGCGCTTGGCGTCCAGCTGCTCGAGCCCGACTCTTACGTCATGGGCCACCGTGGTGCTGTAGCCGCGCTGCTCGAACGCCTGGGCGATGCTCGTCGCCAGCGCCGCGATGCGATCGACGATGAGGGCAGCGAGCGGATCCTCGGGCGCGCCGCCGAACAGGATCCGAACCAGCCGCCGGCCGAGGGCCTCCTCGTCGTCATCCGCGTCGATGAAGGCGTTGGCCCCCAGTCGATCGAGGGTGTGGGCCGCTGTTCTCCCGCCGAGCAGGGGAGAGACGAGCACGATGGGCGTGGTCGCCGGCAAGAGACGTTCGTCTCTGCGCAGAAGGCGGCAGATCCTCCTGCCGTCTATGTCTTTCGTGTAGAGATCGAGAAGCACGGCGTCGGGACGAAACCCTTCGAACAGGCGCTTCAAAGCGAGACGCCCCGTCGCGACCCCCTCCAGCGCGACCCCAGCCGGAGCCAACACCGCCTCGAGCTTGGCGACCCGAGCGGCCGTCTCGCCGATAAAGAGCACGGTTCGCCGGCTCTGATTTTTACTGAGGTCTATCTCGTTTCCCACGCCTTCATCGTCTTTCTCCACGGGCGGACAATTCGCCATGGCCCGCACTCGCTGTGAGTCTAGTCTGAAAGACGTGCGCACACAAAAACGGGCCTCGCCCCAAACCCCATCGATTCCGGTATATGCACACAAATCCGCTCCGAAGACCATGAATCTTGTCTTCGCCCAAAGATTTCGCTATTGCTGATCGCGTCAGTAAAAACAAAAGGCTCCGAGCCGGACGAGGTCTCGTCGCGGCAAAGGAGGGAGGGAGAGCAGCGAAGATGACTCAGAACAAGGGAATCGATAACGAGAAGTTCGTAAAAGCTCTAGAGATCGGCCGTCCCCCAAACGTCAAGCGCTTGTTCCCGAACTCGAAAGCGCTCATCGTCAGCGGCAAGGTCATAGGCCGGGCCCTGCGAGCCAAGGGCAAGACGATGACGATCGCCGCCAACGGCAGAAATCAGTTCATCGTGAGGGGCGCGCTGCGAGCCGCGCAAAAAGCGAACGCCGCTATCATCATCGAGATCGCCAAGTCCGAAGGAGGCGCCGACGCCTACTGCCCCTGCAATTTCTGGAACCTCGCGACCTGGGTGGACGCCGCGTGCAACGAGATGGGGATCACCGTCCCCGTCGCGGTCCACGCCGACCACTACGGCATCAAGAATCCCGCCGACATCGAGAAGGCCCGCACCGAGATCCCCTCGATGTTCGACGCCGGGATCACGTCGATCGCCATCGACGCTTCGCACATGCCCGACGACCAGAACCTCCTGGCGAGCATCGAGCTCAACAAGTACGTCCCCGACTGGGCCGGTCTGGAGACCGAGGTGGGCGAGATCAAGGGCAAGGCCGGGCTCTCCACCGCGGACGAGGCTCGCTTCCTCATCGGCGGCCTCAACGCCCACGGCATCTTCCCCGACTGGATCGCCTTGAACAACGGCACCACCCACGGCATCGAAGCCAGCGACGCCGGCATCCAAATCGAGCTCACCGCACAAATCCACGAAGCCCTAGAGCCCTACAAGGTCAGCGGCGCCCAGCACGGCACCTCGGGCAACTCGAGCGAGCGCTTGCGCAAAATCGCCCAGCAGACCATGACCACCAAGGCCAACGTGGCCACCGCCCTGCAGATGATCTCGTGGGGCGTCAAGGTGAACGACTACGGCAACGCCCTGCTGGACGATCGCGGCGAGTTCGTGAAGGTCTCAGGCGGCGGCATGTCCGACGAAGTGTGGGAGGCCATGCGCGCCTATGCCGCGGAAAAGGGCTGGAAGAAGGGCGATTACAAGAAGCTGAATCTCCCGTTCGAAAACAAGCTCCTAAGACAAGAAGCAAAGATCCGCGAGCGCATGATCCACGGCGTCGAGAAGTTCGTCTACGGCATGCTCACCGAAGTCTTCAACGCTAAGGACACCGCGCCTTTGGCCATCGACGCCATCTTGAAAGCCGGCTCCTACGACCTGGGGCCCCTGGCCGAGCGCATCGAAGACCCGGCAGAGTGGACCAAGGACAAGATCATCGAAAGAGCCAAGTCCCTCGATTCCGACAAAGGCCCCGCCGGAGATTTCGAGGACTGATTTTTTCGGGGGGGCCGCACCTGTAGGAGCAGACCTATGTGTCTGCCCTTCTGTCCGTGTTTGGTGTCGCCGGGCGCACACGAGAGGTACGCCCCGACCTCATTGATGGTCCCGCCGACGCGAAAATTGAACGCGCGAGCCCGATTTTGCTATATACAAACCTGCATGCTCAAGATCATCGCCATCGCCATCAATACGTTTAGGGAAGCCATCCGCGACCGCATCTTGTACGGCTTTTTGTTCTTCGCCGTGTGCCTCATCCTCTTCAGCCTGGTCCTCGGGCAGCTGTCTTTCAACGAAGAGGTTCGGGCGACCGTGGATATCGGCATGGCCGGCATCTCGTTCTTCTGTGTGCTCATCGCCATCTTCCTGGGCATCTCGATGCTGCACAAGGAGATCGAAAAACGAACCCTCTTTACGGTCCTGACCAAGCCGGTG
>JAABTR010000540.1 GCA_011389755.1 Deltaproteobacteria bacterium
GCCATCTTCCTGGGCATCTCGATGCTGCACAAGGAGATCGAAAAACGAACCCTCTTTACGGTCCTGACCAAGCCGGTTGGCCGAAGCACCTACCTGCTCGGCAAGTTTTTCGGCCTCGCGCTCACCTTGCTCGTCTTGCTCGTCTCCATGGTCGCCGTCTGGATCGCCGTGCTCATGGTTCAAGACGCCGAGCTCGGGTACGGCATCACCCTCGCCGTCGCTCTCATCTACCTCGAGACCGTGCTCGTCATCGCCATGGCGCTGTTTTTCACATCTTTTTCGAGCCCGTTTTTGAGCGGCCTCTTTTGCCTGGGGCTGTTCGTGGCAGGGCGCAACGCCGACCTCTTAGCCGAGCTGGGTCAAAAGGAGACGATGCAATTTTTGGCCCCGGTTTTGTCGGGCGTCACCCGGGTGCTGCCCAACTTCTACCTGTTTTATCCCAGCGGAAAAATGGTGGACGGATCGTGGGCCTCGGTTCACGGGCAGTTCGTCTCTTCCGGCTATTTCATGACCACCGCGGCATACGGCCTCGTCTACTCGGCGGCTTTCATCCTTTTGTCCATCGCCCTTCTGCGCAGACGGGACTTTATCTAGTGGCCGCAGACATCCAAAGGACCTTCCGCAGCATCGCGGCCGCGGCCGCCCTCGCTTCGGGGATCCTCGTCGCCGCAGCGAGCGCTCATCTTCTGATCAAAGGTTCCCATTGGCTCGAAGACGGAACCCGGGCTGTGGCCCAGGGGCGAGAGCGCGAGGGAGTCGCCCTGCTCGAAAACGCGGCCAAGGCCTACCTGCCCGCGAGCCCCTATCCGGCCCGCGCGCTCAATGAGCTCGCCATTTTGGCCCGCGCGCGGGAGATGCGGGGCGACACCTCCGGCGCCCTGCAGCTGTGGCGGGTTCACAGGCGCGCCATCCTGGCCTCCCGTCACATCTATCAGCCCCGGGAGGACCTCCTCGCGCGCGCAGAGTCCGAGATCATCCGCATTGTGGCCGAGACGACCTCCACCGAAGACCGCCACGGCGATCCCTTGGTCGCCGTGCAGCGCCCCGAAGACCCCTCGATCCTCTTATCGCTCGCGGCGTTTTTGGGTCTTTGCGCCTGGACAGGAGGAGCCCTGCTCGTGATCGCAGCGCCCGGCGCAGCGGCCCTGCCTGGATGGACAAAGACGGGGTACCCGCTCGCCGCCACCGGACTGGCGATATTTTTAGTGTCTTGCTACCTGCTCGATTGACGGGAAAGAGGGCTTCGAGTTCTACTCGACGATGAAGTGTTTCTTGGAGGTGATCTGGGGAGCGTCGCCGACCTTGAGGCGCACCTTGCCTCGCTTCACGCCTTCGGGGACTTCTATCATGATCATGTCCGGCACGCAGCCGATGACATTGGCAGGCGTCTGACCGATCCAGGCTTTGACGGCCGAGACATCCTCGCCGAAACCCTTGCCCTGGATCATGACGGTCTCGCCCACAGGCCCTTGGCTCGGCTCGAAACTCGCGATATCGGCCTGCCGGCTCGGGTCGATGCCCATGAGCTCGTCCATGCTCGGCGCCGCGGGCTTCTTCTCTTGCTTCGGGGCGGGCTGGGGCTGGGCCGCGGGTTTCTCAGGCGTCGCGGCAACCTCTGCGGGCGGCTGGACCGGAGCCGATGCCACGGCAGCCTGGGCGCCGGCCGGCTGTGGCTGAATCACCGAGAAGACGTTCTCGCTCTCTTTATCGCCCATGCCCTCGACAGAGACCTTGAACGGAGCATCGGCGGCGTCTTTGGGGATCGTGACCACGAGCATCGACTCGCTCGAGCCCGGCTCGATCTTGAGGGGTTTTTCGCCAAACAGCACCTTGGTGCGACCGCGTTTCAGATCGAAGCCTGTCCCATAAACGGAGACCTTGGTCCCCTGCTGGCCGTAAGCCGGCGCGAAACCGGTGACCGTGACCGGAGTGAGGACATCGAACTCGTTCTTGGCCTCGGCCCGACCCGCGCCCGGCGCCGTAAAAACGAACTTGCTGGTGCTGCCGTTGGGCGGCACGGCGATGGTGACCTGGGTCGGGGAGTCCACTCGGACACCGATGGGCGTCTGACCGATGTAGCCGCGCAGCCCCTTGGTATCGAAGCCCTTGCCGTTGATAGTGACGTAGGTCCCCGGAACCCCCTTGGCCGGTTTGAAGCTCTTGACGTCGAGCTTTTCGACCACGGCGAATTGCTGTGGACTCTCGCTGTGCCCCCGCTCGGGCACCTCGACGCGGAACCGCCCAGAGGTGGCCTTCTTGGGAATCAGCACCTTGAGGCGATTGACCGAAGCCTCGACGACTTTGACTTTCGTGTCCCCAAGAGTCACTTTGTTGCGTTTGGATTTGGGCTCGAACCCGTTTCCGAAAAGGGTCACCGCCTGACCGGCGTACCCCATGGAGGGCAGC
>JAABTR010000541.1 GCA_011389755.1 Deltaproteobacteria bacterium
CAGACCCTGGACGCGGTTGATGCAAGGGTCTGCGTCGAGACGCCCGAGCAGATCCAGTTTACCTTCGAGGTGGCCGGCGCCGCGCCGCGCATGATGGCCTACCTCTTGGACTTGCTCATCCGCCTGGCCGGGGTGTTCGTCCTCAGCTCGATCATCATGCTCGCCACGGGCCTTTCCTCCCCCGGCCTCGCGACAGGGCTCGTGCTCGTGCTCGTGTTCATCGTCGAGTGGGGGTACTCCACCATCTTCGAGTGGTTGTGGAACGGCCACACGCCGGGAAAGCGGGTGCTCGGCATTCGCGTGGTGCGCACAGACGGCATCGCCATCGATTTCGTTCGTTCGGCCATGCGCAATCTTCTGCGCGCCGCCGATTTTTTCCCCGCCCTCTACGCCACCGGGCTGGTCGTGATGTTCGTCGACAAGAAGAGCCGGCGGCTCGGAGATTTCGCCGCCGACGCCATGGTGATCCGCGAACGGCGCGTGCGGCTGCGAGACCTGCCGGCTCTGCCGAGCGAGGCCTTGGACCTTCCGGCCGACGCGCTCATGTCCCTGCGCCTCAAGGAGCCCGACCTCTCACTCATCGATGAGTTCTTTCGCCGCCGCCACCTGTTCTCGTCCCAGCGCTCCCGCGAGCTCGCCGCCATTTTGGCCGAGCCCGCCGCCAGAAGGCTCGGTCTTTCGAGCCAAGAACCCGAGCGCGTGCTGGCCGGGATCATGACCGCGGGACACGAGCGCCGCTCCTCCTGGTTCGGCCAAAACCCGGCCAAGAGAGCCGTGGGCCGCAAGAAATCGCTCTTCGACCGGCCGGGCGGCCGCTTTCGTCCGCCGCCGCTGCCCGATCCTCTCGAACCCACCGAGGTCACCGAGGTCACCGAGATTCTCGAGCCCAAAGAGGGGCCATGAAGAAGCAAGACTTCATCTCATCGCGGCTCGATCGCTGGAATCGCGTGACCAAGCTTCTGTCTCGTCTGGAGACCGCCGGGGTCGCCAAGATGGAGGACCACGAGCTCGACGAGTTCGTGCACCTGTACCGCATTACCTGCTCGGACCTGGCCCGCGCCCGCTCCGAGGAGCTGGGCGACGACGTGGAAGGGTATCTCAATGTGCTCGTGGCCCGGGCCCACAAACAGTTTCACCCCCCAAGGCCCCCCGAGGCGCGGAAGGTGCGGACTTTTTTCACGCGTGACTTTCCACGTGCCGTGCGCGCCAAGAAGGGCTACGTCTTCGCCGCCACGGCGCTCTTCGTGGTGCCCATCGCGCTGACCACCCTGGCCATCGTCGACAACCCCTCGCGAGCCTATGTTTTGACCGATCCTCAACAGCTGGAGATGCTCACCGAGGCCTACGCCTCCGGGCACCAAGGCGGGCGCTCCGAGGACCAGGACTCCCTCATGACCGGCTACTACGTAAACAACAACATCGGCGTGGCGTTCAGGTGCTTCGCCACCGGCGTCTTCTTCGGCATCGGATCGGCCTTTTTCCTCATCATCAACGGCATCTTGGGCGGCGCGGTGGGGGCCTACGTCTGCCTGTCGGGGTATTCGGAGAGCTTCTTGTCCTTCGTCATCGGCCACGGAGCCCTCGAGCTCACCGCCATCGTCCTGTCCGGAGCCACCGGCCTGGAGATGGGGATGCTGCTCGTGAACCCGGGCCAGCGCACGCGCCTCGAGGCCCTCAAGCGTTTCGGCCCCCACATGATAACGGTGATCCTCGGAGCCGCCGCCATGCTCGTCATCGCGGCCTTCATCGAGGGGTTTTGGTCTCCCTCGTCGGCACCGGCGTCGGTCAAATTCGCTGTGGGCGCCGCCTTGTGGGCGCTCGTCGTCGGGTATCTCTCGCTAGCGGGCCGCGCCGCGGGCACGGCAAAACAGGAGGCCGGTTAGAGGTGCAGTTCGAACGCGCCATCATCGAGATCCGCCCCCGCGGCCTCTTCGAGCTGCTCGATCTGGCACAGAGGTTCTATCGGGCTCATTTTTTCTTATTGTTTCCACTCGCGGTGGTCTTCGCGATCCCAGCGGTGCTCCTCGGCCACGGGCTGCACCTCTGGCTCGGCCAAACCTGGCTTTCGCTTTTGGCTTTCTGGCTCCTGCTGCCGCTGTCGTCCGGAGCCGGCATCCTGGCCGCGAGCCGCCTGGTGTTCGGCGTGCCGATGGACCTGCGGCGCACAGCGGCCCTTTACAAGCCCATGATGCTGCGAAACCTCATGGTCGCCGTGGGCCAGCGCCTCTTGTGGCTGCCTCTCGTCCCGTTCTTCGCCGGCTGGGCCATGCGTTTGTACTGGGCGTTTACGCCGATGGTGCTCCTGCTCGAGAGGCTCGAGGGGCCGCCGCTTCGTCTGAGGCGCCGTTCTCTGCACAGGCGTGGCGGCGCCAACGGGTTTGCGCTCGATATCACCGCTGTGTTTCTCGGCGCGATCATCCTTGGGGCCCTGGCCGTGGCGGGTGATTTCGTTTTATCGGACATCATCTCGCTGTGGGATACAGGGGGGCTCGTCCGAGATCTTGACGGCAGCCCTTTCAAGCTCGCGACCTGGATGCTCATCGCGCTCGCGGCGCTGCCGCTCATGGATCTGACCTGGTTCTTCTACTACCTCAACGCGCGAATCCGAAAAGAAGGCTGGGATATCGAGCTGGGCTTTCGGGCCGCGGCCGCGCGGCTCGAGGGCGACCTGCCCGAGGAGGCCGCCCGATGAGCCGCCGCCCTGCCCTCCTCGCGGCGATCTGCCTGGCGCTGATCGCGGCTCCGCGTCCCGTCAAACCCGAGTCGACGAATGACGAGGTCGATAGACGAGTCGACGAAATCACACGCTCGCCGGACTACGACTGGCTGCGATCCCAAGACGCGGCCGGACAAAACGGGTCCACCCCCGAAGGGGGCGATCCTGAGCCCGGCGGAAAGCGTAGCCCCATCGGCAAAAACAAAGACCCCGGTTGCGGTTACCACCGGGCAAAGCAACCTCAAAGCCCACCCAAGGAGCGCGAGGCGCCGCGAGGCAAACCCTCGGGCGACTGCGGAGGCGGCGTCGCTCCCAGACCGCCGAGCGAGGGCGGCGAGGGTTGCGACTGCGGGCCTGCCTTTGACGCATGCGAGTGCTCCCGCGCGCTGGGTTCGTGTAACTGCGCCTTCCCGGGGAACCTGGGCGCCGCCCTCGGCTATCTTCTGGGCGGTCTGGTTTTGGCCCTGCTGGTCTTCTTCGTGGTCTGGATAATCGCCCGCAGAGCAAGCAGCGGCGAAGACGCCCAGACCGCGACCCTCACCAAAGACACCGACCCCGAGCGCGTCAGCCTGTCTAAGCTCCCGCAGGCGCCCCTCGAGCAGATGCTCCAACGCGCGGAGGCCGCGGCGCGCCGGGGAGACTTCAAGCGCGCCGTGGGCTGGTGCTACCTGGGCGGCATCGGGAGGCTGCACCGCGCAGGCCTCATCGACCTGCGCAGGTCGACCACCAACTTGGAGATCGTGGAGTCGGTGCGAAAAAAGAACGGCCCCCACGGGCAGACGGCCCGTCTGATCCGAGTCTTCGAAGACATCTACTTCGGAGACCGCCAGCCCACCGAAGCCCACTGGCTCGAGAGCCGCCGGATCGCGGGGGAAGACCTTGCCTAGTCGCGTCAAAAAACGACAGGAGCTGGCCTGGTGGGGCGGTGTCGTCATCTGGCTGTGCGCGGTCTTGTTCTGGCATCCCGCGCCCACGGTGTCCTATGACGAAGCCCCCTCGGCGACCACCACGGCCCGGGGCTTTTCCATCTTCTTCGACCTGGTGGCGACCGAGGCCGCCGGGGCGATACGCGTCTTGGAGCCGCCGGACGAGCTCCCCGAAGACGTGGGTGTCTTGGCGCTTTTGTCTCCGAGCGAGCCGGTTTCAAAGAAACACAAAGAGCAGATGATCGACTGGGCCGTGAAGCGAAGCGGGACCCTCATCATCGGCCACCCCATCCTCGGAGAGGACAAGCTGCCCATCGACAGCTTCAAAGGCCCCTTTGAGGAGCGCGCGTGCCCACGCGTCACTCTTGCGCAAGAGGTGCAGGCCGAGCTCGACTACACCCCGGTCCACCGGAGCGACGAGACCCGCGCGGTGCCGACCTTCACCCACCCCATCTCGAGCGTCTTCGACACGCAGGCGTGTGACGCCAGCGCCATGCTCATCAACGAGACGAACGAGGTGATCGTCACATCGCGCACCGCGGGCGAAGCCAAGATCATCGAGATCTCGGATGTCTCGCTCCTCAAAAACGCCTCAACGGGCTGGAAGACCACCCACCTGTTTGCCGCCGCGCTCATCGACGAGGCCGGACGCTCCACGCGCTGGGCTTTCGACGAGTCCCACGAGGGCATCCACCCCAAGCCGCGCTTCGTCTCCATGCTGGGCGCCACCAAGTACCGCCCGATCTTCTTGCAGATCGCCCTGCTCGTCTTGTTCGGCTACTGGTGGAAGACCTATCGGATCGGGCGGACCTTGCCAAAAGAAGAGGGCCGATCGCCCCGTGATGTGGCCGGCGCGGCCCAAAACACCGGAAATTTCTACCTGCGGGCCGGCAAGAGCCGCTGGGCGCTGGCGCGCAGCTACGAGCACCTCAAGCTGGTGCTCAAAGACAAAGGCGCGGGCGCGGATCCCGACACCAAAGCCCAAGCCGAAGATGCGCTGAAAACTGCCGAAAGCGAGCTGCGCACAAACATCGACGATATGGACAGACACTTTCAGCTCATGCGCCGGATCGCGTACTTTCAACGCAAGCTCACTCATCGCAGCAAAGGGAAGAGACGATGACCCCAAACGATATCCAGAACCGCTTCGAGCAGGTCCGCGCCGAGATCGCCAAGGTGATCGTCGGTCAAGACGAGGTGGTCGAAGGGACCTTGCTAGCGCTCTTCGCCCACGGCCACGTCCTCATCGAGGGCGCGCCCGGGCTCGGCAAGACGCTCCTGGCCAACACCATGGCCAAAGCCCTGTCGTGCAACTTCAAGAGGGTGCAGTCCACGCCGGATCTCATGCCCGCCGACCTCGTGGGCTTCGCCGTGTTCGACAACAAAGAGCAGCGCTTTGTGTTTCGCCCCGGCCCCTTGTTCACCAACATTCTCCTGGCCGACGAGGTCAACCGCGCCACCCCCAAGACCCAATCCGCCATGCTCGAAGCGCTGCAGGAGCGCCAGGTGAGCACCGACGGGAAAACCTACCCCATCGATCCTCCCTTCATCACGGTGGCGACACAAAACCCGCTCGAGTACGAAGGCACCTATCCCTTGCCCGAAGCCCAGGTGGACCGGTTCATGTTCAAGCTCCTCGTCGACTACCCCAGCCTGGAAGACGAAATAAGAATCCTCGACCGCTACGAAGGCGGGGTCGATCTCTTCGACATAAGAGCGATGGGCGTGCGACCGGTGATGGACAAGGCGACCATCCTCGACGCCATCGAAAGCTGCAAGAAGGTCACGGTCCAGCCCCAGATCCGCGAGTTCATCGCCAAAATCGTGGTGCGCACCCGCCAGTGGCCGGGCATCGCCGTGGGAGCTTCGCCGCGGGCCTCGGTGGCTCTGATGTCGGGCGCCCGGGTCTCGGCAGCGGTCCGCGGGCGGGACTACGCCACCCCGGACGACGTGGTCCACATCGCCACGTGGGCCCTGCGCCACCGCATCCGGCTCACCCCCGACGCCATCATTCAAGAGACCAGCCCCGATGAGGTGCTGCGCGGCGTCATCGGCTCGGTGGAGGTGCCGCGGGGATGACGCCCACGCGCCGATTTTTGCTGTCTCTGCTCGTCGCATCGATCCCGATGCT
>JAABTR010000542.1 GCA_011389755.1 Deltaproteobacteria bacterium
CTACGAACACGATCCAAATGTCAACGAGAACCAAGTGGATATGCGGCACGTGGGGACCCCCGACCTGTACGGGGGATTTTACCTGAACGTCATCCCCATCGAAAAACTCAGCATCAATCTGTCCGGTTATTACTACACGGGGCACACGCAGATCCGCAACGACTCCACCATCGGCATCATGAAAGATGCCGAGTACCAACCGGCCAAGTATGATGTCCTGGGCAAGCTCATTCTCGGAGCCAAGGTGTCCTACAACGTCTGGGGCGATCTCGAGCTTTACGCCAGCGGGCACAACCTGCTCGCCTTGGAGCGCCCCGAGTTCGCATGGGCGGACCAGACCAAGTTCGCCGTTTTGTTGGGAGCAGACTATGGGTATTAAAAAATCATCATTTGCGTTCTTGCGCGCCGCCGCCTTGTGGACCGCGGCCTTTTTCCTCGCTGCCCAGGTCACGGCCTGCGAATTCGATCGCTTTGACAAACATCGCGAGGACATCGAAGACCGCGTCGCCGCCGGAGACACCGACGACTCCTCGGTCAGCTCCGATCCAGACACCGGCACCTCCATCGAGCAAGAGACCTCGCCGGTTCAAACAGATGACGACAGCTCGGCGGGCACCGATTTTTCTTGTGACTACGCCCCGTGCACCAGCGAAGAGGACTGCTCTTGCACGGCGAACGCCCAGTGCATTCGCGAAGGCCCGAGCATGGTCAAGGACCACTGCTTCATCGTCGACTGCGATCCAGGCGACCCCGCGACCTGCCCCGAGGGCAAAAACTGCATCGACGCAGGCCCGCTGAGCCAAGGAATACTGGGGATGGTGTGCTTTAACCTCTAAGACGCGGCGTCTAACCCATGAGGAGTCGAACAATGGGCCTAAAAGGCCGGACCCGAAATGCTTCGTCAGTATTGGCGGGAGCCTTAATAACGACGGTCGCGACTTTTTGCTTTGCTCAGTCGAACAGCACGGCGCCGCCCGACGAACGAGACTCGCAAGTATCGGATCTGTTCGACATGTCCCTCGAAGAGCTCATGACCGTAAAAATCGAGACGGCCTCTAAGAAAGAGGAGTCGGTCTTCGATTCCCCTTTGTCGGCGACGGTGATCACCCGCGAGGAGATCCGACGCAGCGGCTCGAGAACGATCATGGAAGCGCTGCGGCTCGCGCCAGGGCTCATCGTGCGCGAACAGACCGTGGGGAACTACGATATCCACATTCGCGGTCTCGACAATGTCCCGCCTCACCGCGCCTTGCGAGATTTTTCGTCCATGACCATCTTGGTCATGATCGATTACCGCGTGGTCTACAACTACTTCCAGGGCGGCACCTTCTGGGAGACCCTCCCCGTCGACGTCCACGATGTCGACCGCATCGAAATCATCCGAGGCCCCGTGGCCGCCATGTACGGCCCCAACGCGGTCAGCGGCGTTATCAACATCATCACCTCGGCTCCTAAGAAAGAGGGCTTCTACACCCGCGAGAGAGCAGAGTACGGGCCCCTTGGGGACGAAAGAATCCTCGGCGCCTCGGCGGGTTACAAGTGGGAAAAGGTGAGCGCCCTGCTCTCGGGCAATTACCATCACGCCGACCGCACGCAAACCTCCTACTACGGCTTTCGCGACCAACAATGGTACGACGAGCCCGCCGATATCAGAGGCTCGCTGACCGGTGGACCGCTGACCCGTCCTTATGTCCGTTACCCCCGTTTGGATCTGGCAACCGATAGGTTCGGTCTGAGCGGTTTTTTGGGGGCAAAGCCCACCGAAAAAATCGAGCTCAACGTCTCGAGCGGCTACCAGAACTCGCGATCTCAAAAAATCTACCTGGACAACCTATCGACGCCGCTGACCACAAACGACTCCCAGACCTGGTACGCCGACGCTTTGACCACGATCTACGACGTGAGGTTTCACGTCTCGTACCTAGGCGGCCACCAGATGACACCGAGAGGAACATCTCATTATAGCTACGAGGTCAACGAGTATGACCTGCACGTGCTGGACGCCGAGGTCGAGTACGACCTCTCGCTCTTGGACGAGAAGCTCTCCATACGGCCGGGCGCCGCTTTTCGGCGCGCCCAATACAACGGCGCCCTGCTGGCTGAAAAAGAAGCCGACGAGATCACACCGTCGGAAAAGGGCAGCACATTGACCGCCTTGAGCGCTTCTCTGCGCTCGGAATACAGCCCCATCGCGCCCTTGCGCTTCATCGCCGCGGTGCGCCTGGATCACTACCCCGACCGCACCGAAGAGAGCTACATCCCACGAACCGAAGAGAACCTCGACCCCACCACACCGCTGCAAACCCAAACCCGCGAGGGGAAAAAGAATTATCTCTCGTGGCAGCTCTCCACCTCTTACAAGATCACCGAGGATCATCTGATACGGGTCTCCTACTCCCGCGCCTATCGGGCACCGTTCTTGGTGGATACCTACCTCAACGACTCCTACGCCGCTCCCACGTCCAAGTATGGTAACCGCGCCCTCGAACTGATGAGCGCCGACGCAGTCGAGCTGGGCTACCGCAGCAGATTCAACAAGGAGCTTCAAGCCGACATCGAGGTCTTCGGCTCGCGCAACAAAGATTTCTCCGAGATCTATCTGCGGGCCATCGACTACGGCCCGCCTGTTCGTTTCTACTATCAGTACCATGAACTCGACACCGTGGCGTTCCAAGCCGGCGTGACCGCGTCCTTGTCACTCCTGCGGCGCCAATTCCAGGGCAAGATCTTCGGCACGATCCAGGAGACATACATCCAAAATCACGCACCGAACACGTCGCACTTCTTCGATTACGAGCACGATCCTAACGAAAAAGCGAACCAAGTCGACGTCAGGCACGTGGGGACCCCGGAATTTTACGGCGGTTTCTATGCCAACGCGATGCCCATCGCCAAGCTCAACGTGAACCTGAGCGGCTACTACTACACCCGCCACACGCAAATCCGCGCCGACTCGACCATCGGCATCATGAAGGATGCCAGGTATGTTCCGTCTCAGTACGATGTGCCCTCCAAACTCATCTTGAACGCCAAGGCCTCCTACGACGTCGGGCGAGAGCTGAGCGTCTACGTCAGCGGCCACAACCTGCTCGCCCTCGAGAGACCGGAGTTCGCGTGGGCCGACAAGACCCAGTTCGCCGTCATGGTCGGCGCCGACTACGGCTTTTAAACGCCGAAGAAATTCCAGCTTTCTCTTACTAAAGCCAATCTCGCCGAACCGGACTGTCCCCTCGCTGTTCAGGACACGAGTGAACGCACTTGGGCGATGGATGCATTTTCCTGCGTTATCAAAGACGGAATAAAAATTGCATTCTTCTTCATGCGCAAAATGAAGGAGGACCGAAATGCATCTCATTGTCCAAAGAAACTGGTGGGCCTATGTCCTGCGCGGCTCTCTCGCGGTCGTGTTCGGTGTGGCCGTCTGGGTCGCCGCGATCATCTTTCCGGGCATCACCTTGAGCGCCCTGGCCATCTTGTTGGGAGCCTATTTCTTCGTAGAAGGCGCCATCGCGATCGTAGCCGCCATCCGCCACCGCAAAGAAAAAGGCTACGGTATCTTGTTGCTCGAGGGCATCGGCGGCCTCGTCATCGGCACCCTGGCCTTTGTGTGGACCGAGGTGACAGCCATGGCGCTCGTGTTTTTCGTGGCCGCCTGGGCGCTGGTGACCGGCATCATGGAGATCGTCACCGCCGTGCAGCTGCGTAAAGCGATAAAGCGAGAGTGGTTGCTAGCTCTGTCTGGCGTTTTGTCCGTGGCCCTGGGGATCATCGTGCTCGCCTTTCCCGCCGCCGGTGCCTTGGGAATCATGTGGATGATCGGCGCCTACGCGGTCGGCTTCGGAAGCCTCCTCATCGCCCTGGGAGTCAAGGCACGACGTTTAGATGACCTGCAAGGACAGGCGGGCAAAGATTCCGTGGAACACCGCAAAGAGCACGCGGCTTGATGCCCAGTCGGGAGGCACGTCGCCGCCTACGTCGGGCCAGCTGCGGAAACCACCCACAAGAAGGACGATTCTCTTATTGACCTCGGATACCTGCTCGAAACACTTGTGCAAGTCGTCGCAGCTCGGCAAACTGGCGACTCACGATGGTTCGGGTCTGACGAAGGTTTTTTGAGAGCATGTCCAAAAGAGTATCTCTGCTGAAACAACTGTGGCGCCACTTCCTGGGGTCTTTCGAGGTCGCCGGGGAGACGGCATCGAGCCACCCCCTGGCCACCCTCCCGGTGTTGTCTGTTTTTTTCGGAGCGACGGCCCTGGGGTGGCACGCGCCGAGCATCGGGTTGACCAATTGGGTGGCGCCCACCGCCCTCACCTTGGGCGCAGGGACGGCCTCGATAACCGCCTGGTTCCTGCGTCGCCACTTCGCCGCCGCCGCTGCCCTCCAGCTCATCGACATTCCGCTCTACGGCCTCGCCATCGTCTCGCTCGCGGTGTTCTCCCAGCCGCCTGCCTCCTACGTCTTCTTGTCGGCCTACGTCCTGATGTGCATCGTTTGGGCGACCCAGTACGGCCTCAACCTGCTGAGCGTCTTGAGCACGGTGATCGTGCCGTCGGGTTTCGCCCTTTTTTTCCGCGTCGACCCGATCATCATCGTTCACCTTGTCTTTTGCCTCGTCATCTATTCACACACTGCCTACCGGACCACTGTCCGGCGCAGGCGCGAGCGCAAGCTCGCCGCGACCCAAGATGTCATCCGGCAGGTCGACAAACACTTAAAGGCGGCCAACGAGCAGCGCAAGCTCGAGCTCGCCTCCCGGGCCGGCGCCATCTTCCACGAGCTGCGCAGCGAGCTGGGCATGGGCATGATGAACTGGCGTTTCGCCTCGCAGCAGCTTCGAGGCAAAGCCCCAAACCACGATGAATGCGAGGCCGCGCTCAATGAGGCCCAAGAGGGGTTCTCCAGGTTCGAAGAGCTCTTCGAGGAATTCCGGCGCATGGAGCTCGGCTCGAAAAACCAAAACACAAAGGCAGGCGCCCACTTTCGCCTCAAGGACATCGGATTCGTCAGCGTCACCCAAAACCAACAGGTCGCCTCGATCGCCCCGCCCGCAGACGAAGTTCCCGTCAAAGGAGACCTCGAAGACGCGCGGGTCGTGCTGAGGAACCTCTTGCAAAACGGCTACGACGCCGGCGCGAGCGCCATCGAGCTCAAGGTCGAACACGAGCACGACCGGGTCCGGATCCTCGTCACGGATGACGGCAAAGGGCTTGCCCCTCCCGTCATCGAACATCTCTTCGAGCCTTTAGTCACAGCCGACAAAAAAGACGGCACCGGGCTCGGCCTTTACTTGTCCAAAAAGAAGGCGGTTTGGATGGGCGGAGATCTCCGGCTCGTGAACACGGGGCGAAAAGGTACCACTTTCGAGCTGGAGCTCCCCAAGCTGAAACCCGATCACATCTCCGGCTCTCCATCGTCCAACCCGCCCGCGGTGCCCTCCGCACAGGTCGCTTCAGCGTAATCCCACTTTCCTCCTCGTTCCCCCGGCACCTCCCCTCGCCTTTGTCGCTGTCGCAATCGCTGCTTTTTTCTCGAAGACGCTTACCTTCCACCAAAAGAAAACGCGACGAAGCAGAGCGTTTTATCGGATGACAAAAATGGATTTTTTTAGACTTTCACTCAAAACCCTTATTCCGGCCGCTTGCTGCGCCGCCG
>JAABTR010000543.1 GCA_011389755.1 Deltaproteobacteria bacterium
CGTGGGCTCGGTCTCAGCTTCGGTCGCGAGCTCGGTCTCAGCTTCGGTCGCGGGCTCGGTCTCAGCTTCGGTCGCGGGCTCGGTCTCAGCTTCGGTCGCGAGCTCGGTATCGACCTCGACCTCGGTCTCGGTCTCAGTCTCAGTCTCGGTCGCACTTTCTTCGAAAACCGAAGATTCGCCCGGAGCCCCGGACCTCGAAGGCCTCTTCGGCGCTGGCGGCGGCTCCGAATACTTGGGGGCGGCTGCGGTCGCCGAGGATGTCAAGGCCTCGCTGTTACCTTCATCCGAGTTGACGATGAGCTCCCGGCTCAGGTCCAAAATCCCATCATCGTCCTCTTCGGCCGCCCGCTGAGGGTCGAGCTTCTCCACGACCATCATCGCTTCATCGGAAGCGTCCGTTCCTCTCGGGCTCACCTTCGTTGCCGGACTCTCTCCCAGCTTCCGGATGGGAGACGTGACGACCGGGATCTTGTGCTGCGAGGGCGTGTACCGAGGAGGAGCGCTCGTACTTCGCACCCTGGGCTTGGTGTCATCGGCGTCTCGATGAGAGGCGTCGACTGCTTTCTTGGAGGTGTCCGCGAGCAAAACAAAGGGACTACTCGGCCTCGGAGGCGACTTCGAATCCCGCTTCGCGTCGGTCGAACTGTCCGTCGAGCCGATGTCAACGTCGCTGTTTCTGTCCGTCTGGTCAGTCATCGATTCGGTAAGTTCGGTTGTGTCATCTTCGCCGCTTGGGCCGCCCATTTGCTCTCCGGAATGTTGCTCATTTCCCTGCGTCGCTCACAAGGCTACCGAGGCGCTGTCCCATCGCAACGTTCTCGGAGCCCAATTGGCTATCCAGCTCGACGCAGTTTTCATCCCACACTAAAACGACCGTCGATCCGAGCCGGAAGGCGCCGAGCATGTCTCCTCGCTGCAAAGCGACCGGAGGGTCCATCTTGCGTTCCACCACCGCGTCGATGCGTTGCGCGCTGTCGAAGGTGTTGTAGCGACTCTCGATGTTCCCCACGCCAAAAGCCGCCACCATCACGAGAGCGAGCCTGCCCTTGCCGCTGACCTCGAAGTCGAATACGACCCGCTCGTTCTTGCCGTAAAGGTCCTCGACGCGGTTATCGGACCACGAATTGACGGGATAGCGTCTGCCGGGGATGTGTCTCGAGCCGGTAAGCTCGCCGTCCAAGGGGACATGGACCCGGTGGTAGTCCCGGGGATGCAAGTAAATCACCGCGTAACCACCGCCCGTGAATTTCTCGGCCTCGCCGGTGCGCCCCAGGAGACTTTCGAGGCTGTATCCGTTGCCCTTGATTTCGTAGGTCGGTGGTGTCACCTGCTCCAGCCGACCCACCTCGACAATACGCCCGTCACACGGACTGACGAGACACTGCGGGTCGCCACAAACACGACGAGCTCCAGGTGCCAACTCGCGACCGAAGAAATCGGCGAATGACCTGTAGCCGCCTTCGGGCTCCTTGGCCTCGTCCAAACGAACCCCCATCCCCCAGGCGTACGCCTTGACGAGAGGAGTCAAAACGGGCTTCGGAAGGCTTGTCTCTGCCAGCCTGCCTAGAGCTTGACTCGCGTGAAACGCCAATTGACTGCCGAACAGCCGATACACTCTCTTCCTCCCGCGTTGAAGGTTCCTGCTATAAAAGATAACTATAAAGCAAGCGTCGTCGAATGTTCAAATTCATCGCACGTTCTCGACCTCGCTTAGGCGATAAGTTCGGCCGCCAGACCGTCTGCGTAGAGCATCCCGCGAGTGGTCGGCAGCAAAAAAGCGCCGCGGCGCGCCGCGTCTCCACCGCTCACCCACTTTTCGAAGTGCGCATGCCACCTTACTTTTTGCTCCGGCGAGAGCAGCTCGTCCAGCCTGGACAGATCCACCCCTCCTGCGAATCGCAGCCCGAGCATCACGAGCTCCACGGCGTGCTCTTCGCTGCTGAGCTGCTCACGCCTCCCGGTGCTCGCGACGGGCCGGCTCGGATCGGACACCCTGGGCGCCCCATCCAGGTAGTCGCCGATGTCGGTCGGGTTGGCGTACCGAACGAAGTGACCGCCGGCGCGACAAAAACCATGGGCACCCGCTCCGAGCCCGACGTACGGCTCGCCGCGCCAATAGACCTGGTTGTGCCGTGAGCGAAAACCCGGGCGGCAATAGCTGGAGACCTCGTAACGCTCCCAGCCCACATGGGCCAAGGTGTCGCCCACTGTGTGCCACAGCAGCGCTGCGCGCTGGTCATCCTCGATCTCCTGCCTCTCGCGCACCACGAGGCGTCCGTCCAGAGGCGACCCATCCTTTATGCTCAGCTCGTAGGCCGAGATGTGCTGGGCTCCGACCTCGACCGCCTGTTTCAGCTCGCGCCGAAGCGCTTTTGGCGTCTGTCCCGGCGTGCCATAAATAATGTCAACGCTGACGGCCGCCCCTGCGCGCTTCGCGAACGCGACCGCCTTTTCGACCTCCGAGACGCCATGTCTGCGGCCGAGCCACGCGAGCCGCCTGTCATCCAGAGCCTGCGCGCCTATGGAGAAACGGTTCACCCCGGCGGCCGCGAGCCCGGCAAACCAACCGGAGTCGGCGTCACCGGGGTTGACCTCCACGGTCACCTCGCTGCTGGGCTCCACCGAAAACTCCGCGATCAGCTCCTCGAGGGCGGCCCGCGGCCAGATGGAGGGCGTCCCACCGCCCAAGTACAAAGTGCGCAGCGGCCGTTCGCGCCCGATCCCTCGCTGTCGCCGCTCCGACCTCAGAGCTGCGAGGTAGCGCTCCACCGGGGGCTGCCCTGTGGTGGAAAAAAAATCGCAGTAGGGGCATCGGCTCTTACAAAACGGGAGGTGAACGTACACACAGGCGGGTGTTTTCCAGTCCAAAGGCGTCTTGCGTTCCGCGGAACTCGAGTGAAAAGCCGTCTCAGGTGGGAATGTTACCATTGTGCTTGGACACCCGCTCCTCGGACTTGGCCAGATGGGCCTTGAGATGCCTGAAGAGCTTGACCCGGGTCTCCCTCGGGGCGATGACGGCGTCCACGTAGCCGCGCTCGGCTGCTCTTTGGGGGTTGAGAAACTTGTTCTCGTACTCTTCGACCTTCGCCGTGGCGGCCTGATCCTTGTCGGAAGCCTGGGCGATCTCCTTGCGGAACAGCACCTCGACGGCGCCCGCCGCCCCCATCACCGCGACCTCGGCGCTGGGCCAGGCGAGGTTGACGTCTCCTCCCACGTGCTTCGAGCACATCACGATGTACGCGCCGCCGTAGGCCTTGCGCAAAATCACCGCCAGCTTGGGCACCGTGGCTTCGCAGTAAGCGTACATGAGCTTGGCGCCGTGGGCGATGACGCCGGCGTGCTCTTGTCCGGTTCCTGGCAAAAATCCGGGGACATCGACGAGCGAAATAATCGGCACATTGTAGGCGTTGCAGGTGCGGATGAACCTGGCGGCTTTGCGGGACGCGTTGACGTCCAAGACGCCGCCCATCATCGCGGGCTGGTTGGCGATGACACCCACTGAAAACCCTCCGAGCCGGGCGAAGCCCACCACCATGTTCTTGGCCCAGTTCTTCTGAATCTCAAAAAAAGATCCCCGATCGAAGACCTCCTGTACAACCTTCTTCACGTCGTACACCTGCTTCGACGACGCGGGGATGACCTCATCCAAGACGCTCATGTCCCGATCGATGGGGTCGGCCAGGGCGATCTGCGGAGGACTCTCCAAGTAGCTCGAGGGCATGTAGCCGAGCAGCTGCCTGACACCCCGGATCGCCTCGGTCTCCTCTTTGTACACCATGTGCGCGATCCCCGTGGTCCGCCCATGAACATCAGCGCCGCCAAGGGTCTCCGAATCGACGTCTTCGAACGTCACGGTCTTGACCACCTTGGGGCCGGTCAGAAACATGTAGCTCTGCTTGCGGACCATCACCACGAAGTCTGTCAGCGCCGGGGAGTAAACCGCACCTCCCGCGCAGGGCCCGAGAATCAACGAAATCTGTGGAACCATCCCCGACATGCGGACGTTGCGGCGGAAAATCTCGCCGTAGCCCCCGAGGGAGTCGATGCCCTCTTGGATGCGGGCACCGCCCGAATCGTTGATGCCCACGAGGGGAGACTTGGCCTGCATGGCCAAGTCCTGGATGCGCGCAATCTTTCTCGCATGTGCCTCGCCCAAGGACCCCCCCATGACGGTGCGATCTTGAGAGAAGGCGAACACGGTCCGGCCGTTGACCTCACCGGTCCCGGTGATCACTCCGTCACCTGGGATTTTTTTCCTCTCGAGGCCGAAGTCCGTCGATCTGTTCACGACGCTCGCGCCGATCTCCTCGAAGGTGCCCTCGTCAAAAAGCTGCAAAAGCCTCTGCAAAGCCGGCTTGACCTCGACTTGGGGAGCTTCGACAACTGACGGGCGCGCCTCGCGCTCTTGTTTTCTCTCCTCGGTTTTCGGCCTGAGCTCGGTTGAGGGCAAATCGAACATTCGCGCTCCTCCTCATGGACTCCAAAACTTCGTGTTTGGAAAAACCTCGGTACGGAGACCGAAGGGATGTTTCATTTCTCTGACAACTTTTTTCTCGTCGTCGCCCCAGTAAGCAAAAAACGAGCCATAACGAATATCGTTAAACATCTTTGCGCACATGGCTTCCATTTTCGTTTTCGCCCAACGATTTAGGCCCCTGCCGCTTTTTTTCGTGTGTGGAATATTTTCCTCCGCGGGGGCGTTGAGTGCACCGTGCTCTTCGCAGAATGCGTAACCGATTTCGCACTCACGGGAGCATGTCGTCGACTTGACACCCATCGCACCCGGAGCATATGCCTTTTTTTTAAACAAGAACAAACGAAGGAAAACCGTGAAAAACATCGTCACATCTCTTTTTGCTCCGGTTTTGCCAAGGGCCTGCGCTCTCATCATCGCTTTTTGCTGTGGGGCCTGCGGCGCAGCTGTCGAAAACCCCACCGCTCCAAAGCCCGCCCCACCCATCGACGAAAACCTTGTCGCTCTCGTTCCAGCGGACGCGACAGCGATTTTGTGGCTCGACGCCGAGGAGCTGCGACGCTCCTCGCTTTGGAGAGCTTACCGAACCCTGTCCAGCGAAGAAAGCGCCGATCTTTTCCGCACAGGGCCCGAGGTGGAGCTTTTCATCGATTCTTCCGAAGCGATCTTCGCGTTTCGCAGCGACGCGGTGGGGGCCGACCAATTTTTGCTCCTTATAAAAGGCGGCGCATCCTCCGACGCGGTCCTTGAGATGTTTTCCCGCCGCAAAAAAGCGGTTCGTGAGCCGCTGGATTCTTTCAAATCGATTCGCCACCCCGATTTCGTGCTGGTTGCGTTGACCGAGCGAACAGTCGCCTTCGGCAGCGAGGGAATGCTCCGGCAGATGCTCGGCCTGGTGCGCGGGGAGGGCCGCTCTTTGGACGAAGTGGAGGCCTATAAGGATTTCGTGCTCCCCCCCGAAGGGATCCTCAGGCTCTCCTACGAGCGCTCCTTTCATGTGCCTGACCTCACCCGCTACGGCGCCCCGAACCTCGCCGTCGCCATAGACA
>JAABTR010000544.1 GCA_011389755.1 Deltaproteobacteria bacterium
CTCGCACATCCTTCGTGCCTCGGCCTCGGTCAGCTCGTCGAGCGATTTCGACGTGTTGACTCCAGAAGCGACCGACCCGCCTTCGTCGTCGTCATCGCAGCCGATCGCGCCGAGCATCAAGGCCGGGAGTAACGCGCACAGCAAACACATTTTTGTCATCGCAAGACCTCCCTTTTGGGGTCGCACCGGGGGCCGGCGGCCACCGGCGGTGAATAGGAAAAGCGTAGACCAATATGAGCTGCGAGCAAGTCGAGCCAAAGGATTGCGCGGGGTGTGGATTTGACCTCGAAAGGCGGTATCCTCGTCAGGGTGATGTTCATGAGCCGTTACCAAGGTCTGGTCTGGGGACTCGGTTGTCTCTTTGCGCTCGCGGCCTCCTCCCACGGCGCGAGCGCGGGTGAGCTCGTCTACGCCCCCGGGGAGGACGGACACCTCGGGGGATGGATGACCAGAGGGCCCGCTGCCGCGCCTTTGGGCAGCGCCGACCCCGATGTCGCCGCCTTCGATCCCCTCGGCGCCGCTCGTGTGGGTCAGGCGGAGCTGCGGCGGTGGCGCGCTCGCCCCCACAGCGACCCCTGGGTGATGATCGACCCGTCTACGCGTCCGGCGGTGGCTTACTTCGGTCTGGTGCTTCGCTCGAACCGGGCGCAAAAGGTAGAGCTCGCCTTGGGGACCGACGACGGCTACGAGCTGTGGCTCAACAATAAATGCGTCAAACGCTCTCGAGAGCGCCGCCGCGCCGCCCTGGACACCCAGCTCGTTCCCCTCGCGCTGCGCGGCGGGGACAACGTGCTCGTGATCAGGTTGTGGCGCTATCGCTACGGCCCCTGGCGGCTCATCGCCCGGCTCGTCGACGAAGAGCTCGCCTACCCCTCGGGGATCGCCGCGGTGCTGCCCGGAGTCGAGTCGGCCCGGGCGCCGGCCGATTTCGGTGTCATCGAGGTGACGCGGGATCTGCGAGCTGCGCACACGGGGGGTCGCGTGCGGGCCGTTTTGCGCTTCCCCGCCGGCGCACCATCGCTCAACGGTTCGAAGCTCGCGGCCTCTCTCGGCGGGGCCGAGCGCGCGGAGACGATCATCGATACGCGGGGTTGGCGGGCCCCCGCGCCCATCGAGCTCTTCGACGAGGTGCTCTCCACCGATTCGCTCACAGGAAAAGAGACGGTGGAGGTCTCGGCGGGCCGGTGGAGCCTCTCGGAGCCGATCGCGCTGTGGCCCGAGCACCTGCGCGCCTTGGCGCGAGCGCGAGAGGCGCTCGAAGCGCCGTCGATGGACAGGTTGCCCCGCTTGAGCCGGGAGAGCCTCGCGTGGCGCGTGGAGAAGCTGGCCGCGTCGATGGCCTCGGGGCTCGAGGACAAAGAATTCCTCGACCGGGAGTGGGCGCGCTGCGATGAGCTCTTCGAGGCGGCGCAGGCGAGACGAGACCCCTACTTTCAAAGGAGCGGCGAGATACAGAGGCGGGGCTACCGGTCGAGCGTGGACGGCCACCTGCACGGCTTCGACCTCTACGTTCCAAAGGGCTGGGAGCCCGGGGGGGCAAAAAAGTTCGGGCTCGTGGTGTCGCTCCACGGCTATCTCGGGCCGACCATGAAGGCGCTCCTCGCGGTTTTCGGCAAAGCCCTGCCGCCGGGGGTGGAGCGGGACGCGCAGGCCCGCCACCCGGGACCCGTGGTGGATAGGCCCTACTTTGTGGTCGCCCCCAGCGGGATGGGCGCCTCGGGCTACGAAGGCTTCGGCGAGATCGATGTCCTGGAGGTGCTCGCGCAGGTGGCCGGCTACTATCCCATAGATCCGGGTAGGATTTACATCACCGGCGCGTCCATGGGCGGCACCGGCAGCGCGGCGATCGC
>JAABTR010000545.1 GCA_011389755.1 Deltaproteobacteria bacterium
GGCTACTATCCCATAGATCCGGGTAGGATTTACATCACCGGCGCGTCCATGGGCGGCACCGGCAGCGCGGCGATCGCGCTGCATCACCCGGACCTCTTCGCGGCCGCGGCGCCGCTCGGCGGCTCCCACGACGCCTTCGCCTATAGCGACGTCAAGCGCTGGGGGCTGAGGCCGTGGGAGTTCTTTCTCGCCGAGGCTTACTCGAACGTCCACTGGGGGTCGAACGGCGCCCAGACGCCCATGTACCTCGTTCACGGAAAAAAAGACGGGCCCCGGTTCTCCATCGCCCTGGCGGACGCCTACCGGCGCTACGGCCAGGAGGTGGAGCTCGAGATCCCAAACCTCGGGCACAACGTCTGGGATCTGACCTACCGCGACGCGAGGATCTTCGACTACTTCGCGGGGCACCGCCGAGACGGCTGGCCAAAGGAGGTCTATTTTCGCACGGCGCGGATGCGCTACCGCAAGAGCGGTTGGATCCTGATAGACGGCGCAGACGACTACAGCGCGTGGACCACCGCCTGGGGACGCTTCATCGAAGACGAGCGGGTCGAGCTCTCGACGGATAACGTCAAGGCCGTCACCGTCCTAGATCCACGGGAGAAGATGGGGCCGCTGAGCGTGCGCATCGACGGCCAGAGTGTGGGGACCTTCGGCGCCCAGGACGGCCGCTGCGTTCTTCTGCCCAAAAACTATCCCAAGGTGCGCGGCGAAGATTCTTCGCGCGGGTTGCAGTTTCACAAGGCCGAGGACGGGCGCTGGTATCCGGGCAGCGCCCCGCCGTGCGAGGGGCTCTGTAAGAAGCCGGGGCTCGCCGGTCCCTTGGACGACGCCTTTTTCGAGCCGCTGCTTTTCGTCTACGGGACAGGCGATCCCGGCGAGGCGCGCCTGGCTAAAAGGATGGTCGCGCGCATCAACCCGCCGCGATTTGCAACCTCGGTCAAGTGGGAGGTCAAGGCGGATAAGGACGTGACCGAGCAGGACCTCAGAGCTCACAGCGTCGTCCTCGTGGGCACGCCTTTGGGGAACTCGATTTTGCGCCGCATCATGGACGATTTGCCCATCCGCGTGGACGAAAAAGGGATCGCGGTCGGCGATCGGCTTTACCCAGGACCAAGCGCGGCCGCCTCGTTCATCTACCCGAGCCCGTTCGCGCCGCAAAACTACGTGGTGGTCCACACGGGCGTTTCGAAACGCGCCCTTTTTTACATCGATCACTTGCCCCGCCTGCTGCCGGACTATGTGATTTACGACGGGAGCTCGTGGGATAGAAAGGGCGGCCGCTTCTTCGGCCCGCGGGCGGTTTTGGAGGCCGGTTTCTTCGACGCCCGGTGGCAGCTCCCCCAAAAAGGGGCTACTCACCGGTGAGCCAGTCCTCGAGAGCTTTTTGGTGCCCATGTGGGCCTGGACGTCCGCGGACACGGCGTCAGCCCGTCCTGGCGCGTGCTGATTCTTCGGATTGAAGCAGCGATTCGCTCACCGCGTCTTCGACCTGCGCGGCCAGAGCGTCGAAGCGCGCTGTGGGCGGCAGCTGCCGGCAGAGCTTGGGGATGATCCCGCGCTCGAGGACCCGCCGCATCGTGGAGGGAAACGACAGGTCGAACACCCAGCTCAGCCGCAGCAGCACCACGTCGAGGGCACAGCGCGCCAGCGTGAAGTCGGAGCTCCGATTCGTGTTGATGTCCGCGAGGATCGCTTCGGTGGATGGCCCGACCTGCCCTTGGGCCACGCCGAAGGAGCTGTCTTCGACCTTGTCGAGGCCGGAGCCCGGATCGAGCAGGATGCGGTAGATGTCGAGCTTGTCCGCGTCGCGGATCATGCGTGCGAAGAGCGCCGCTCTTTGAGGCAGAGCTTCGGGGATCCGTCTTTTGTTGTGCCAAAAAACGGCCGTGGTCAGTATCTGAGCGTCCTCTTCCGGGAGCCCGGACGTCAAATCGTGGGCCTCGATGACCTCAAGCGCCAGCCCCGCGTGGTCCACGCTCTTTTTGTCGACAAAGGTTCCATAACGGGCCCACTGGGAGAAGCGGCCCACGTCGTGGAGCAAGGCGATGCGCCGGGCCAGGTCCACGTCGGGCCCGGCCAGCCGGAGATCCGCGGCGATGTCGGTTATCTCTTCCACGACGCGGCGGGTGTGCTCTTGCTTGAGCGTGATGCCTTTGGTCCCGTGGGTCTGCCGGGCACGGTCTAAAAAAGAGGAGCTGTAGGCTTCGAGCCAGACTGAGAGTTCTTGCCTGCGCATTGCGATCCAAGTAGCAAAAGCCCCCTCGGGGAGGGACTGAAACACGCCTGCGAGTGTGCGCTCATATCGGGCCGTTTTCAAGGCAGTCCCTATGTCGAGCGGGGACGACGTTGTCTCCATTGCCGATGATGTCGGCGGTTGTGAAGACCGGCCGCGCGCTCATATCGGGCCTTGTTTGAGGCAGTCTTCCGAGCAACCGTCCCCTGAGACGGTGTTTCCGTCATCGCACTCTTCGCCGTTTTCGGCTTGAACCTCTGCGTCGCCGCAGCGGTCGGCGAGCTTGCAGGCGGGAGTGCACCCCCCGTATGCGCCGTCGTTTGTGCCGTCGTCGCACTGCTCGCCAAAGACACTGTTTATTTCGCCGTCTCCGCAATACGATCCCAGGGCGCAGCCCGGGGCGCAACCGGGCGCCCCGTCTTGGCTGTAGGTGGTCAGGTTGATGCCGTCGTCGCACTCTTCGCCGTTTTCGGCTTGGACTTCGCCGTCGCCGCAGCGGGGAGCGCGGCCCGTGCAGTCTTCGAGACACGAGCCGTAGGAGCCGTCGTTTACGCCGTCGTCGCAGACCTCGTCTCCCACGACGATGCCATCGCCGCAGATGGTCTCGCAAGCCGTCTTGGAGCTCACGAAGCCGCCCAGGGTCAGGTTGAAGTTGGACTGATTGGTGTGTCGCTCGGCGTGGAAAAGGGCGATCTCGTAGATCTTGCCCACCTCCAGGCCGAGCGTCGCGGCGCGGGTCGCGTCGAGGGTGACCGCGCCGGATCTTTGGGGATGGAGCCCGCCGAGGTCCAGCGCGAGCTTCTTGTTGATGAAGACCCAGACATCGTCGTCGCCTGAGAAGAGGAGCTTCTCGTCGCCTTTGAACTCGAACCAGTAGCGCAGCTCGCTGGTGAAGTTGAAGTTGTGCCCCGAATATTCGGCCTCCTTGCCGGCGGCGACCCACCCCGCGCCGTCCCACGGAAAAAAGGCCGCGGTGGGGAAGTAGTAGGTCCCGTCGGGTTGGCGGTTGAGCGCCAGCTTGGTCACGCGGGTGATATTGACGGCCGGGACGTCTCTGTACCACTGGTCGAAGTCTTTTTTGCTCGTGGTCTGAGAGCCATAGGGGCACGAACCGCTGGTGCTCCCGGCTTCGCAGATGCCGGTGTAGACCGGCTTCCCGTCCGGACCCAGCGCGGCCTCCACGAGGCCCAAAGTTCCTCCTCCGGAGAACGTCTCGAAGTCGGGGTGCTTTACGCCGTCGCCGGCCCGGATGCCGATGAAGTCGCGATAGGTGATAGGCACCT
>JAABTR010000546.1 GCA_011389755.1 Deltaproteobacteria bacterium
CAGAAATACGGCGTCGTCCTGTCCGAGGGCGGGGTGAGCAATCTGGCGACGCGTTTCATCGAGTACCTGGCCAGGCTTCACCGGAAGCGCGCCCCCCGGCTCAAGGAAGCGCTGCGCTGCACGTGGATGCCACGGGAGAGGCCGGGCGGGGCACGGTGCTCGCGGTGATCGCAGGCTGGCGCAAGTGGGTGCTCGGCTCCTGGGGCTTTAGGGGACGTTCCTTTCAAAATAAACTAGAAACCGCGGGCAAGGCGTCTTTGGCCCCGGAAAGCAGCCCCTCGAGGCGGGCTTTTTCGACGCCGAGTGGCGATAGGCGGCCTCAATTCATACGGAAGTTCTTGTTCTTTGAGGTTAATCGGCGATGACGATTTGGTAGGAGTACCCCTGCTCCGTCAAGAAGAGCTTTCGGTGGTGGGCGAATTCCTCCTCGCGGGTGTCGGGCGAAACCAGGGTGAAGAAGTGGGCCGCGCGGCCGTCTGTCTTGGGGCGCAAGATGCGTCCGAGTCGCTGAGCTTCCTCCTGCCGCGAGCCGAACATGCCGGATACCTGAATGAGCACGTCCGCGTCGGGTAGGTCGATGGCGAAGTTTCCGACCTTGGAGAGCACGATGCAGCGGAGCTTGCCACTTCGAAATTGTTCGTAGATTTGCTCGCGCAGGGTTTGCGGGGTCTTTCCGGTGACGAGAGGCGCTTTGATCTCTTTGGCGATGGCTTCCACCTGGGTAAGGTATTCTCCAATGACGAGCACGCGACCCCCTTTGTGCTCTTTGAGAAGTCGTCGGAGACGGGCAATCTTGGCCGGGTTCTCGGCGGCGATGCGAAACCGGGCCCTCCCGTTTGCGAGGGCGTATTCCATGCGCCTCTCCCGGCTCATGGGGATCCGCTCCTCCACGCATGAGGCGCTTGCGATCCAGTTTCGGCGTTCGAGATCTCGCCACGGTACATCGAACCGCTTCGGCCCGATGAGGGCGAAAACGTCCCCTTCGCGGTTGTCCTCTCGGACCAGCGTGGCGGTGAGCCCGAGTCGACGACGGGCCTGCAAGTCGGCGGTCGCCCGAAAGACCGGCGCGGGCAGCAGATGGACCTCGTCGTAGATGATGAGGCCCCAGGAACGCGCCCGAAAGAGCTCGAGGTGCAAGAACTCGCTTTCGCGACCCGAACGCCACGTCATGAGCTGATAGGTGGTAAGTGTCACAGGACCCGTGCTTTTTCGCTCACCGGTGTATTCCGCGATGTCGTCGGGCTGCAGGTTGGTTTTGTCGCAGATCTCACGGCGCCACTGCTTGACGGAAGTCAGGCTCGTCGTAAGCACAAGTGTCGTTTGTCCCACCATCTCCATGGCCGCGAGGCCCACGATGGTTTTGCCCGCTCCACACGGGAGCACGATCACGCCGCTGCCGCCGCGAGCTGACCCGGACGCATAGAATGCCTCGGCGGCCTGTCTCTGGTAATCGCGGACGCAAAAGGGTTGGTCCGACACTGTGCGATCTCGAAGCGATAAGTCGAGAGCGTCTCCGCTTACGTAGCCGGCGAGATCTTCGGCCGGGTATCCGGCGGACACGAGCGCTTGCTTCAGCACTCCCCGGTTTTCGGGATCCACGCGGAAGGAGGTCGCATCGATGCGGTCTGTGAGGTGCTTGCCGACCTTTCCATCGCGGCTGAGGAGCTCGGCGACGACCTCGTCCCCGCAGCGGCATCGAAGCGTCCCGCTCTCGTTGGTGAGGACAACGCGCCCAAAGCGCCCCGCCAGGTCGAATATGGTCTGGTCTACGGCCACTGGGACCGGGTACCGAGAGTGTTCATGGAGAGCTGCCGACATCTCATCGGCCGCGAGCCCGGCGGCTCTGGCGTTCCATATGGACAGCGGTGTCAACCGGTAAGTGTGGACATGCTCGGGGCTCTTCACCAATTCGGCGAACGGGGCGATGGCCGCTCGGGCTTTCTCTGCGCGCGGAGATTGGAGCTCAAGCAGCACGCTGCAGTCGCTTTGAACCACGAGAGCGTTGTCGGGGGCGTAGGTCATGTGGTCAGGTGCCGACGGACCGAGATGACGACTTCTTGACCTGGGCCTTTCGGCTGGGTTTGGCGGCCTTGACGCTGTCCATGGCCACCAGATAGCCGACCTCGCGCAGAGCGCGCTTGAACGCGGTCTCCGAGGAAGACGGTACGACGAGGTGTCGCTCACCCGCAGACATGCAATGCTTGCGGGTCCGAGAATCGTTGGCGATGAGCGCAGCCAACGCGGGGTCGGCGCATTCGACGAGCCGGGCCAGGCCCTGATCGTGGATTTTGGTGCTGCGCTCCGCCACATCATCGAGGAGCCGGGCAACCGTGTCGGGGATCGTGACGCTGCTGCGCGCGGTGAGGAAATCTCGGACCTCGTCTATGGGGCGGCCTTCTTCGACAACGGCGAGTAGCTTCGGTTGGTCCAACCGCCACACGAGATCCGAGACTTGAATTGCGTAGGTGTCCAGAGCGATTCGGTCTCCTTGGTCGAGCTCGCCGCCGATGGCGGTGATCTCGAAGTTTGGGAGCACCCTGAGCACGGCCTTTGTCTCTAGCGGAGCGGGCTCGAACACCGCCTCGAGGTCGAGGCAATAGGCCCCGAGCGCGGTGATTCGGAAGTACATCAACCCGTCATAGCGGCTGAAATAGACAAGCTCGTCGGTGCCCCACAGATTGTGGTAATTGGATCGCGCGCCGGCCGGGGGGACGAGCGCGACATCTATCACGCCGAGGGTTGCCGCATATTCGAGCAGGAAAGCCAGGAGGTAGCGCTCATTGAGAACCTTGTCACCACCTTCGTAACCCAATGAACCGTAATGTTTTTCGCAGATGTAGAGGTCCCACCCATTTCGAGAGACCTCGAAGCTGTTGCCGGAGGCCCATACAAAGCGGTAAAAGTCGTCCGCCAAGATCCATGAGCCCGCGGGCGAGTCGGCAAGTGTATCGGCGATGGCGTCTCGTCGGGACGACACTGCGGTGAGCCCACGCTTGCCCCTGCCGGTCTGCCCTTTGACGCAATCGATGCGCGACAGCTCGTCGACGAGCGTCGTGTCGATCCATTTGGTCCAGAGCCTGCGTAGAGTCTGGCTCGCGGGCTGGGATAATGCCTTTCGTCCGGCCTTGGTGAGCTGTAGTTTCGAACCTGCAAGCTGCGCGAGGCCTCCGGCTTGGACGATGAGCGGCCAGGCAAATGCGCGGATGGGTCCGGCGTTCTCATCGCCCCACGTGCTCTTGACCGGGAGAACCGGGTAGAAGTCCCCGCCCTCCAGGATGTCGGTGATGGTTTTGATGGTCGCGGCAGAGGGCCTTCGCGTCTTGTCGCTCACACAGATCTTGCCTGAGTCGATGAGGCGCAGCACCGAGAGCAGCTCCTGCTGAGCGGCCGATTCCCGCTGGTGAACTGCCAGTGGGATTTCGTCGTGAGAGGCGGGAAGCTCGGGCCGGGTTTTGATCTTCGCCGTCGCGGGCTCCGGCATGAAAGCCTTGAGACGCTCCTTGAGGTCGTCGGGCATCACCCCGCCGTAGAAGAAAAATCCCAGAGGAGAGGGTTCTCGGCGGTGACCCCACTTGTCGGTGCTACCCCAGACGGGGCCGCGACCATATTTGGCGGCAAAGCGGTCGGCAAAGAAGTGGGTCGAGCTCGAATGGACCACCTCGGCCACAGCAGCGCGTTGCAGGTCGTCGAGGCCCCGCCAGACTGACTCCAGCCGGTCACCGTCGAGGTGTCGCTGGATCACGGCGGCGATGTCGGACTTCCTCGTCGGTATTTTCTTACCGGTGTGTTTCGCCAGTTTTTTTAGGTCGTCGGCGGTCATGTGTATGCTGAGGGCGTCTTCCAGCGTGGGAATCTTATCGTCGAAATAACATCGGGCCATTCTTCCGCTCCGTGTTTTGCAACGGCATTTCTTCTTCGAGACATGAATTATCTTAGAAACCTGTGTAGGACGAACGCCTTTTGCGCGTCAAGTCCGGAAGAAACGCGGTTCGGCTCTGCTGCAATCCCGAAATGACCAAAAAAAAACGAAGTAGTGCTTTGGAAATACAAAAATAAAAACAGATAGATATGTACTATTTGTATTTTAGGATTGACCAAATGACTTAAAACGGTCATGTTGACCATATGAGCCGCTGGACATACCAAGAGCTGGTAAAAACCTTGGAGTCATACGCGGGGTCGAACCACCTGGATGGGGCCAAGGACCGCAAGCGGGCTCGCATCCTTCAAGCCGCATCCGATCTTTTCGTCGAGTCGGGTTACCGCAAGACGAGCGTCGACAAGGTGGCCAGGCGCGCGGGGATCGCCAAGGGGACCGTTTATCTTTACTTCAAGAGCAAGGTCGACTTGCTGTTTCACGCCATCGCCGTGGAAAAGCAGCTCTACATGCACCGGATCGCGCCCATCTTTCGCCCCGAAGTGCCCGCCCGGGAGAAGCTGAGGCTTTGGCTGCGCGAGGCGCTGGTGCTCGCGACCCAGATGCCCTTGACCTCGCGCCTTTTGGGCGGCGACCACGAGCTCCTCATCGCCCTGCAGGAGATGGACCCGGCCCTGGCCAAAGATCTGGACGCCATGCGGATGGATTTTTTGGGGGAGATCATCGCCGAGGCCACCGCCCCCCGCGCGTGGACGCGACCCGAGCTCGAAGACCGGGTGCGGGTGCTCGTGGGGTTCATGTACTTCGCGGGTTTGCTCGGCGACGAAAACGTCCGTGGGGGGCTGCCCGTGGAGAGGTTCGCCGAGATCCTCGCCGACATGGTGGTGGACGGGATCGCTTCGAAAAAAGGCGGGGAATTGGGGGCCAAAGACGAAACGGAGGTGTCCGGATGAGACGATATGCGATTTGCGCCGCTTTGGGTTTTGCCCTGATCGCGGCGGCCGGTTGGACACAAGGCGGTGAAACCAAGCTCGACCCCGCCGATCCGGGGTTTGCCCGCGGGGTCATGGACCGATTGGACGACCTGTTTCGCGGCGAAGCCTCCCACGGGCAGATGGCGATGACCGTGGTGACGAAGCACTACACCCGCAAGATGCTCATCGAGTCGTGGTCACTGGGTAAGGAGCGCACCCTGGTGCGGATCCTCGAGCCCAAAAAAGAGCGGGGCACGGCCACGCTCAAGGCCGGCGACGACATGTTCATCTATCTGAGCAAGACCGGCCGCACCGTGAAGATCACCTCCGGGATGATGGGCAGCTCGTGGATGGGCAGCCACTTCACCAACGACGATCTCGTGCGGCACACCCGGTTCGCCGAAGACTACCGCATCCAGTTCGATCCCAAAAAGGACGCGGACGACGCGACCTACCGCTTCACCCTCGTGCCCAAGCCCGAGGCCCCGGTGGTCTGGGGTAAGCTCGAGATAACGGTGCGCAGAAGCGACTTGCAGCCTCTGCGCCAGGTGTTCTTCGACGAGGACGGTCAGAAGGTGCGCGCTTTGGAGTTTCG
>JAABTR010000547.1 GCA_011389755.1 Deltaproteobacteria bacterium
ATACGGACAGCTGCCCTGACGATCCCAACAAAACCGAACCTGGAGTCTGCGGCTGCGGTGAGCCGGATTCAGACCAGGACGGGGACGGCTCCCTCGACTGCGTCGATAAATGCCCAAACGATGCCAACAAAACCGAGCCTCAAATTTGCGGATGTGGATCGCCAGAGAGAGACTGTGACAACGACGGCGTTGTCGACTGCAACGAAGAGTGTCCGAGTGAATCGGTGACCACCGCCTCTGTTTCATCGAGCAGCGACGACGCGGAAGAGACGGTCATCGGCAACGCATCATATCAAAAAGGGCATATTTCACTTGATAGTTCTGATCTAGAAATGACAAATGATATCGATTACCATGGGGCCGAGCAAATTATCGGGTTGCGCTTCCCCAATGTTCAGGTCCCCCGAAACGCCGTGATCCAAGTCGCCTATGTCGAGTTCGTCGCGGACGAAAACAACTCGGAGTCCACATCCCTGTCGATATCTTTAGTGGCGGCGGACAACGCCGCGAGTTTTTCGACGACCCCATTCGACCTTTCCTCAAGAACACAGGTTGCATCGGTTACAAAATGGAACAACGTCGTCCATTGGAACGCCGGCTCGAAGTACAAGACCCCAAACCTCGCGTCTGCGCTGCAAGAGGTCGTCAATCGGGGAGGATGGAAGTCGGGGAATGCAGTTGTGGTGCTTGTGAAGGGAACGGGAATCCGAGAAGCTGTGTCGTATGATCAGAGACCCGGGGACGCGGCCACCTTAGGCGTGACTTACCACCGCAGTCAAGGGACGTAGTTCCGCGCAGTCAAGGTCGCGGTATTTCTGAACTACGTCCCTGAACTCTTCATAAAAACGCCACATATGCAAATCCTATAAACGAAGCAAAAAGGCGTAAAAACTGGATATGAGTCCTTGGCTGATATAAAATACGTAAATACTATCTTCGTCTGCAAAGGGGGGGAGAGCATGACACCCGAACCGACAAGCCATCCGCCGAAGGGTCGAGCCGCCGTCCAGATCGCGCCCGGCGCGCACATCTGTCAGATCTACACGAGCGACGAAGAGCGGGACGAGCTGCTCTACCGGTTGCTGGCACAGGGGCTTTTGGCCAAGGAGCGCTGCGTGTGCTGCAGCGACCACTTCGAACACGACGTCGCGCAGAAGCGCTGGGCTAACAAAGGCATCGACTCCAGCGCCGCCCTCGAGAGTGAACAACTGACCGTCTACGATTGCGAGCAAGCCTATCTCCCAAACGGCCGTTTCGAGCCGGAGGCGATGCTCGACTTCCTCACCGGCCTCTACGATTCAAGCACCAGGCAGGGTTATCCCGGTGTCCGAATCATCGGCGAGATGCCGGCGGACATCCAAAAAGCCCCCGGCGGGGAGCGCATCTTAGAGTATGAGTGCCGGGTCAGCATGCTCCTCGAGGAGCATCCCGCGACCGCGGTCTGCCAGTACGACGCCCGCATCTTCGACGGCGCGACCATCTTGGAGGTCCTCAAGGTCCACCCGGTCACCATCACCCGGGGGACCGCGCTGCTCAACCCCCTGTTCGTGCCGCCGCAGGACTACTTGGACGCGTCATGGAACCGCGCTTGAATGTTCGGGCCGAGGCCCTGGCGAAAATATTACTCATCCAAAGCTTTGCCGGCAGCCTTCCGGGAAAGCGCCGCATGATGGAGTTCGTCTGCAGCGGCCTCCATGAGCTCCCGGGTGTCGCCCAGGCCCGCTTCGAAGACCACCTGCCCAAAACCGAGGAAAAAAAAGAGGCGTCCACCAGCATCGCCTTGCTCACAGGCGATCACCATCACGGCCACATCGTCTTGACCCTCGCCGATGAAGAGCTGTTCGAGCCCTACCGGCCCTACGCCCAAAACCTGGGATTCACCCTCGCGGTGAGCCTCGAGGAGCGGCGCAAGCGAAAAATCATCGAGGATCATCGCCGAAACTTGGAAAAACGGGTCGAAGAAAAGACGCAAGCGTGGATCCGCGAGGTCCGCAAACGGGAAGAGGCCCAAAAGCAGGCCCAAAAGATCCAGCAAAGAGCCGACAAACTCGAGTCTTTGGGGATTCTGGCCGGGGGAATCGCCCACGACTTCAACAACCTGCTCGGCGGCATCTTCGGCTTCATCGAGCTCGCCCTCGACGCGTCATCGAACAACCCCGAGGTGGTGACCTACCTCGAGCGGTCCCTCAGCGCCTACGAGCGGGCCAAAGAGATCACCCAGCAGCTGCTGACCTTTTCCAAGGGCGGAACCCTCCACAAGAAGGTCACCTCCATCCGGAGCCTCCTCGAGCGCGGCTGCTTTTTAGCTTCCAAAAATCTCAACTGCGCCTGCGAGCTTCGGCTGCCCGAAGACCTGTGGCCCTGCGAGGTCGACGAGCAGCAGATGGCCCGGGTCATCGAGAACATCGTCCTCAACGCCGCCCAGGCCATGCCCCAAGGCGGGGCTGTGACCATCGAGGCCGAAAACACCGACGGCCAGGCCCTGCCTCACCTGCCCACAAAACACGAGCGCTACGTAAAAATCTCGGTGACGGACCGCGGCGCGGGCATCTCCGAGGAGATCCTCCCACAGATCTTCGACCCCTTCTTCACGACAAAGCCAGGAGCGCACGGGCTCGGCCTGGCCATTTGCCACTCGATCGTCAAGAGACACCAAGGGGTTTTGATAGCGGCGTCCAAGCCCGGCGTTGGAACCTCGATGCACATCCATCTGCCCGCCTCGCCAGAGATAAACCTCGACATCGAGCACGCACGATTTTAGAACTCGAAGGCCCAAAAAACCTTAGAAAGCAACGAGGAGAGCAGCCGTGCTCAAAAAGGTCCCGGACGTCTTTGTCATCGTCTTTTCCCTCATACTCTTCGCCGCCGCCCTCACCTGGATCCTGCCCGGCGGCTCCTACGAGCGCGCCGAAAAGAGCATCGACGGCAAGACCCGGCAGGTGCTCATCGAGGGATCGTACCAAGAAGAGCCTGCCGCTCCGCAGGCGCTGTCCGTGGTCACAGCGCCGCTCGAGGGCTTTTTGAAGCTCGCCGACATCATCGTGTTCATCTTCATCGTCGGGGGCGCCTTTTTCATCCTGAACGAAACCGGCGCCATCGCCGCGGGGACCCACAAGCTCGTGGAGCTCCTCGCGGGCCGCGAGTTTCTCATCATCCCCATCGTGATGCTCTTTTTCTCGTTCTTCGGCGCGGTCTTTGGAATGTGCGAAGAGGCCATGCCCTTCGCCCTCATCTTCGTGCCCCTCGCCCCGGCCGCCCTCATCGTGGGCTTTGCCGGCGGCATCATCATCATCCTCGAAAGAGGCAACATCATGGACACCATCTTGTACGGCATGTCGAGCCTCACGTCCCAGATGCCCTCGGTGCTCGCGGCCGAGATGATGTACGTGGTTCAGATGGGGCTCAACTTCTTCATCCCGTCGGGCTCGACCAAGGCGGCGCTCACCATGCCGTTGTTCGCACCCCTGGCGGACCTCTCGGGCATCACGCGCCAGACCGCGGTGCTCGCGTACCAGCTGGGCGACGGCTTCACCAACATGATCATCCCCACCTCGGGCGTAACCGTGGGCACCTTGGCCATGGCGAAGATCCCCTTCGAAAAGTGGTTCCGCTGGAACCTGCCCATGCAGATCGCCTTCTTCTTCATGGCGCTCGCGATCCTGGTCTGGCCCGCCATGACCGGCTGGACCTGAATGACGGCCACCCCAATCAAGGGACGTGGGGAATGCGTGTCCACTTAAGCCATCTTCCGGCTTACGTCCTCGCTCAAATCCTCGACGTAGCGCTGCTACGCCTGCGGTTTTCCCTCCGGGCGCGCTCGAAATCTGGCTTAATTGATCACGCATGGGACGTGCGGCAAGAGCCAAAGATTAAGCGCTGGCACGTTTGTCATCCAGGAGAGGACAGCGCTTAATGCCGGCTAGCACCTTCTCTGCCTTTGTGTAGGCCTCCTCGAGATCGTATTGTGACTGCAAGTTGAGCCAGAAGTTTGGGGTCGTCCCAAAATATTTGGATAGACGCAGTGCAGTATCTGGTGCGCAATCAAGGGACGCAGTTCCACAGTTCGGAAATCATTCGTGAGTCACATCAAATTGCCACAGCCTCGGTGAAACCTTTGTTTCGTCTGTCGTAAATTTTATTCATATCCGAACGTCTCCTTGGGTGCCCTTTTTCGTGTTGGGCATCGCAAAGGAGATATTTTGCCTGGAGAGTCCAAGAGCGCCCGTCTGGATCGACTTGGGACCACGGTGGTCGTGATTCTATGCGTTGGAGTCGGCTTGAGTGCGGGATTGTGCGGACGAAGGCTGAACGCGGGGGAGAATGCGATGAAAGAAGCTCATCCTTGGCTTCATGAGCCTCCGGACAGCACCCAAACCTTGAACGAGAGGTTTGAGCCTCCGAAAAATTTCAAACGCCTACCGACGGAGCCGGGCAGCTTCGGCTGGTGGCTCAGGGGACTTCCTTTGAAACCCGGTCGGTCCGAGGTGCGTCTTTTCGATGAGTCCTTAAAGGCCCGTCAAGATGTCCATGCGGCGGTTTTGGACATCGACGTGGGGAGACGTGACCTCCAGCAGTGCGCCGATGCGGCCATGAGGCTGCGGGCAGAGTGGCTGCGATTTGCAGGCAGGGCAGATGACATCTGTTTCAAGTCGGCGAGCGGGGTTTGGCTTTCGTGGAAAAAATGGCGCAAAGGTTATCGCCCTGGGGAAAAATCCATGAAAAAAACGGCGCGGCCACGAAGCGGCTATGGAGCCTTTCGCGGGTACTTGGACAAGGTTTTCGGCATGGTCAGCTCTCGGTCGATGGCCGTCGGGCTGCAAGCCGTCCATGATACTTCCGATGTCAGCCCCGGCGATCTCTTCCTTCAGCCAGCTTCGGCTGGGGGGTATGGTCATGTGGTCATCGTCATGGACGTGGCGGTTTCCCCATCTGGACAAAGGCGCATACTCTTGGCCCAAAGCTTCATGCCCGCTCAGCAGATCCATGTTTTAGTGAGCCCCAAGGGCAAAGACGCTAGTCCTTGGTATCGCGTCTTACCGGGCGAGGCTCTGACAACGCCCGAGTGGACCTTTCCCGCCGGCAACCTCTACCGTTTCAAAGATGTGTCGTGTCCCTGCGCACGATAAGGACGTAGTTCAAAAGTTCAGGGCAGTCAAGGGACGCACTTCCACAGTTCAGAAATCATTCGCTAACCGCATCAAGTTTTCGTCTTGAATAAGCGGTCGACAGCGCGGCGTTCGCGATCGTCGAGGCCGCTCGTCCGAACTCGAGCGATCATGGTACAGACAGCCGCTTTGCTCCGGTTCAATGCTGCGGCCACCTCGTTTTGCGGACGCCCCAGTTGATTCGCCCATAACGACGCATGCCCGACAAACTAAACTTACTTCGTGAACAGGCCCATAACTGAATTCCTGAACTGCGTCCCCATTGGTCCGACAT
>JAABTR010000548.1 GCA_011389755.1 Deltaproteobacteria bacterium
CGGCCAGAACAACAACACAGGCTTCCGCTGCGCCAGGCAAGCGCCGTGAAAAGTCGGTGGAGAGTAGGGAATGAGAGAGTCCTGCGGTGAAGGTCTAGCGACTACCGAGGTGCTAGTCTCTTCATCGACCAAAGAAAGGATGCCTTGAACATGGTTGTAAAAATTCTAAACAGTCTGTACGTCATCTGCGCGATGGGGCTGGCCTTGGGATGCGCCGAATTTCAAGAGCATCCCGAAATGAACGCGAACTCCGATATGGGCTCGTCCGAGGATTCGAACACGGACGAGGGCACCGATTCGACCACGGTACCGCGTAATGACACCGGAGCCGACACGGACCTCGATACACAATTGGACACGAGCCCCGATACCGATGGCAACACCGGCGACGGTGAAACCCAGAAGGTGACTTTCCTACCTGACGACACGACGGATTTTCTCAACCCGGAGCGCGGCTGGATGCGGCGTGGAAACGAGGACATTTTCGACGACGCGCGTGCCGGCAATGACGACCACCAAACCGGGTACTCTGTCGTGTGGACCGATGTGGGCTCCCCTGCGTGGGACGGTGACAGCGGCAACCCGTTCCGCCTAGACAACTACCGAAAGCGGAACCTGCCCTCGTCGCTGCTCGACGCGCTGGGGGACGTCTTCGCGGCGGCCCGGCGCGAGGGTATCAAGCTCAAGGTGCGCTTCGCGTACAACTACTCGTCCGGTGGCCGAGACACGACGAAGGAATGGATGCTGACTCACATCGGCCAGCTGGGCCCGGTCCTCACCGAAAACGCCGACGCGATCGCGTCGCTGGACGCGGGCTTCATTGGTTATTGGGGAGAAATGCACAGCAGCACCGACATCGTCAGGGACGGCGGCGATGAGGCGGGCGCCATCGCCGAGGTGGTCAACGCGCTCCTGGCTGAGACCCCCGCTTGGCTGAACGTGGACGTGCGGTATCCCCGCATCGTGCGCAGCCTCTTTGGCGACCCGGGCTACGACATGGATCTTGGTGAGCGCTTCTCAGGCACCGACCAAGCGCGCGTGGGCTGGTACAACGACTGCCTTTGGTCCAACAAAGGAAACACCGGCACCTACGGCGGCGGCGATGGCTTCGAGCGAGACCGCGACACATTCGAGAAGATAGGGCGCTATGCCGCCACGTCGGGCGAGTCGTGCAATGCGGGGGGACTCAATGAGTACAACTCCTGCGACGCCGTGCTCGAAGACATGGCGAAGATCGGCGGCCCGGACACCCTGTTTCGCGGGTTTTGGAAAGACATGTACGACCGATGGATCGAAGAAGGCTGCTACAAAGAAATCAGCCTCCGGCTCGGCTACCGGCTGCTTTTTGTCTCCGCTACGCTGCCCGTGCAGGTCTCGGCCGGTGAGCCTTTCACTGTCAGCCTGGAGCTGCAAAACAGCGGGTTCGGCAAGGTGTACAACCCGCGGCCGGTGGACCTGGTCTTCGTCGGCGCAGATGGCGCCGCGACGACGCGGCTGACGCCCGACGCCCGCAAAAAACTGCCGCTCGCGGGTGAGACGGTGACGGCGAGCTGGACCGTCGAAGCGCCCGCGGACCTGCGGTCAGGGCAGCGCTACCAGCTTTACCTGCGGCTGCCCGACCCCTCCGCGAGACTCGAGCCAGACAACCGCTTTGCGATTCGCATGGCGAACTCCGGCGAAATCTGGGACCCCACCACCGGGCGCCACGACCTCGGCGCGAGCGTGGACGCCGAATAGGACCCCTTAGGCAGACCTTCTTATGGGGACCCGAGGTACTCCTGCGTGGTTTCGAGGGATTTCACGACGAACGACGCCCCTTGCTTGAGCACGAACTCCGACAGCCCTTGCTCGTCGGCCCCTCGTGCCCAGTCATAGGTGTAGCCGAGCCGGGTCCAGGGATAGGCCGGCGGAAAGTAGCTCGTGAAGACAGTGTGCTCGTACCACGTCACGTACCAATCCTCGGCGTCCTGTGGCAGGGCGAGGACGCAAGCGCTGTCGGTGATCTCGCTGTCCGGACAAGGACGGAACAGATCCGCTGGCCTCACCCACAGTTCGGCAAAATGAGAGTGCGCCGAGCCCGGCGGCAGGCCGAGCAGCTGGGCGACTCGTAGGTTCGTCGTGTCACCAGCGTCCACAAGGCGTTCTTTGAGCTCCGGGCTCACCGTGACCCAGAGATCGCCCCACTTAGCTGTGACCGTCTCACCGGGCGCGTAGCTGTCCGGATACAAAGTCCATGTCACGACCAGAACCCGAGCCTCCTCGCCATCGCCTTGCCAGGTGACGCGGGCGTCATCCGTGGTGATGGAGATGAGGTCCGCGGCGACCTCCTCGGAGTCCGCATAGATCGCGTCGTCGATGGCCGAAAGGTAGCGCGCCTCGACATCTATTTCGTCTTCGTCTGTAGTCGTTGCGGAGTCTGTATCCTCCAAAGTGGCGACCATGGTGTCGAGCCGCAAAGTGTCGTCGCACGCGGCCCAAGAGAGACAGAGTCCAGCAGCAAGGACAATGAATCGAATGGTGGTCATCGGCTTTCCTCTTTCAAAAAACTCGTCATTTCGGTGGGGTGTCGGTGAAGACATCCATTCCACTATCAATAATTAATACCCCAATCGCCTTTGAGCGCCATTCCACTTGGAAAGACTCAAAAAAGTCTCCAATCGAGCAAAATACTGCCCTCCAACAAAGGCAGGCCGTAAGACGCCACCCGTTCGGACCCAAAGTAAACGTCGACCCGCGGAAGGAGCATGCCGGCTTTGAACGCCAAGAGCGCCCCCAAAGGACCGATGATCTCAAACCGGGTCCGAGACGCGATCCCCAAGTAGGTCACCGTGTCTCGATCTTCTTGTGTGGAGCCGGCCCCCCCGCTCTTTCCGCCGGTCGAAACGACGACGGCCCCCGCGCCTAGCCCCAGCGCCGGATGCACGCTGCGCCACAATTGAAACTCCCAAAAGAGCGAACCTCTAAAGAGCAGTGTCGCAAAAGACGCTGCTCCGTCGTCCGTTTCCAAGTCTCTGGTAAGAAAGCCCCAGCTGCCATCTGCCTCGAGGTGAAGCGACGAAAACAGTCTCACCCAAGCGCTGCCGGTCAAAGCCAGGGACGGACCAACTCCGCCCGGGCTCCAGGCGACACCCGCGCCGATTCCGAGGGACAGTCTCGCTCGCTCGGGCTCGGGTTCTTCCTGCAAAGGCGGCTTCTCCAAAACCGCTTTTTTTTCCGTTACCAGCTTTGGAGAAGGAGGTGGTTGAACCGGAATCAACTCGGCTCTCACCGCCTCTGTGACCCGCAGCGTCAAGGTCGCCAGAGGCTGCTCTTTTTTTTCTCCTTCGAAGCGCATGCGCCGAAACGATATTTTCCCGTTTTTTGCCTTAATCAGAATGTCGGCGCGAAAATCTTTGGGAGGCGCGCCGGTTATCATCAACACCACATCGGTCTCGTACCGCCCGGCATATTCAAGGAGCGCCTGCTCGATGTCCCCGGTAATCTCGCCGGGAAGCTCCAGGGTTTGCAGCCGGACATCCAGGGTCTCGAACTCTTCGAGCAGAGCCTCTTCCCCGCGCATCCACGCGGTGTCCTTGCAACACTTATCTCGGCTCAGCACGAGAACGCTCCCACGCACCCGGTCTTGGGCCTGGGAGAAAACCGAGGAGACCATGAAAATCCCTGCCAACAGAATTGAAAGACGAACTCGACTCAGCAACCATCTCTCCTGATCCGCATCCACTTACAAAGCTTACACGACAAACACCGCTTCGCACACTGATGGACTTCATGGGGCCGGTCAAAAAGTCACAGATCTCTGATTTACAATGAATCAATTTGACAAGTCCCGACCTTATCTCCTCGACGCAACCGATTCGGCGAGCTGGGCATACGGCCCGGTGGGATAGCGCGACAGATATCTTTCGGCGTGTTTTCGAGCCGCAGCGTTTTGCCCTGTTTGTCGGCACACGTCGATAAGCCTACCGAGCGCTTCCTCCGCGAGGGGTCCACGTGGGGACTGCGACAAATACTGGGTGAACCACTTCTGGGCGGCTCTGGGATTTTTCTGCAGCTCCATGGCGACCCGTCCCAAGACAAAAGTCGCGTTTTGAGCGTCTTTAGTCCCCGGGAACCGGTCTACCAGCCCCTCGAGGACCCGGTGAGCCACGTCCCCGCGGCGGGTATAGCGGGCGGCCTTGCCGACTCTCCAAAGATCTTTTGAGCCGGCGCCGGCGATAAACTGCTCCAAGCCCTGGTCGGTTATGAGATCGACCACCTTGTTGTAGTCTTTCTCCGCGTAGAGCTCTCTCCAGCCGAGCTCCTTGGGTGTGTGTTTGTAGGGTCTTGGTCGCGCAGGACGAGAGCGCTCTCGTTCCGCGTTCGAAGGGGGCGTTTGGACCAGGTCTTGACCGCCCTGCTCTTCCTCCTCGGTCTCTTCGCCCCTGTCTTCCTCGATCATTTTGTTTTTGGCTATCGTGGTTCGGGCACCCCCCACGCTCAAGTGATCTCCCCCAGACAGCTTGACCCCGTGTTCGCCCAAGGCCGCTCCGAACACGAGGACAGAACCATAATCCACACCCACGTCGAGCTGGGCAGCGCCGGGATCCCAGTCCACGGAAAACTCGGTCCCGGTGACTCGAACGCGATAGGTCCCGGCTCTGACGACCCAACCGGTCTCGCCATTCCCATGAACCCGGCATCTCACGTGTCCCTTGGACAGATCCACGACCACCTTTTTGTGTTTCGCGGTGACCACGCGAGCGGCCGCATTTTTGTCCAAAACAAACACGCTGCCGCCTTCAAAGCGAATAGAGACCGGTCTCGCTTCGCCGGCCTCGACCCATTGTCCTTCGATTCCAGGGGTCTCATCGGCATCTATCCAAAACGGGATGGTCCCGCCTTCTAGGGCGCTGTAAATCCCAAAGACAAGCGCCGTCGCGGCAAAAGCCATGCCAATGCCTGCAAACGCGAAACGCCAGGGGGTGGCTCTTTGGTGCTCGGCAGCCAAAAGAAATCTCTGCCGCTGCGCCATCACCTCCTCGTGGCTGGGCCCGTCGCCGAGCTGAGTCAAGACTCGTCCCCCCAGCTTGGACAGAGACTTATCCGGCATCTTCCCCCTCCTCGATATACCCCGCGAGCAACACGTCCTTTTTGGCCTTCTTGAAAAACTCCTGCCGGCACCTCTTCCCGTGTCGTTTCGCTGTCGCCAATGAGCACCCTCGAAGCTCGGCGATCTCGCCAAACGTGCGGCCCTCTACGTACCGCAACACAAAAACGATGTGTGAATCGGTGTTCATGGTCCGCAAAATTTCAAAAACCCGCCCTTTGACGTCTCCTGGGTCTTGCTCCTGCCTGGGCGTTTGAAAGTCCTCTGGATTTTCCGCGGTGACGGTGAAGAGCCGTTTGTACTTCCTCCTACGGAGCTCCTTTCGCA
>JAABTR010000549.1 GCA_011389755.1 Deltaproteobacteria bacterium
GAAGCGCCCTCGTCAAAAAAATATGACCTGCTGAATTTCAGTATCGTTTGCCGGTTTATAATTTTTCGTGCCACCGACTCAATTCAAAATAGTAATCGAATGCGCCGTAGTCATCGGCAGATCTGCCCAAGGGTTGACGTTTCAAGCGAGAATACGGGGAGAATTTTTTTTTTTGGAATAGCCGCTTCCTTTCACGCGTTGAAGGGGCAGTTGGGACGCCGGCGACGTTCATGGCCGGCCAACGGGGCCGTCAGAACAAACACAATGCGCGACTTTATTAAAAAGTCGAGGCACGCACGAGACAGGCGGTTTAAGGGAAACCATCCCGATCGGCTGACCGACGTTCAAAAAAGCGAATCACTTTTTTTCATCAATGCCACGTGACCAGGAGTCACACCGAAGAAAGCGGACCACAAACCCGCTTTTACCGACTCCAACACGATGTCGTGAAATGTAGGCATTGGAGAAAAAGTGGACAAAACAAGAGTTTACAGAAATAGGTTGCTCGCTTCAAGTGTTGTGGTGAGCAGGAGGTGATGAGGAACTGATGACTTCGATGAGCACCAGACAATATATGAGCAGAGCGGCGGAAGGTCCTGTCCTGACGCGTGAAGGCGAAGTGGAGCTGGCCCGTCGCATTGAGACTGGACGACTCGAGATTCTCGAGGCACTGGCGCTCAGCTCATTGGGAAGCGAAGAGCTCTTCGTACTCGCTTTTGAACAGGAGGCCGATGAGAAGAAGAAACGCTGGTATTCGAAAGACACGGATAAGTCCGGCAAGCACGACGGTGCGGGGTGGAGCCTGGCGCGGGTGCAAGGCAGTTTTGATATCGAGAGAATGAGCCTGCGCAGACAGGCTGAAGCGTTCTCCGAGGGGATATTGCAGCTGCGGGACGACAAGGGAAGCGGTGTGGAGACGGGTTTGATCGAGAGAGCGTTGCTTCGATTTTCGAGGCAGATCTACAAGGTTGGGCAAAGGGCAAATCAGGTCGAGAAGACGTGTGATCCGCGCGATAGCGAAGCAATGGCCTTGCTCGCCGAGACGAGCAAGACGATTCGTCGGGCCTATGCGATGATCCAGCAAGCAAGAGATGATTTTGCCCGGGCGAATCTGCGCCTTGTCGTCTATGTGGCGAACCGTTACGCCGAGCGCGGTCTCCCCGTGGTCGATCTCATCCAAGAGGGCAACCTGGGCCTCATGAAGGCCATCGACCGCTTTGATCTGCGCAGCGGTTATCGATTTTCGACCTACGGAGTTTGGTGGATTCGTCAGGCAATCGCTCGGGCCATCGCCGAGCAGTCTCGGATGATTCGTGTGCCGGTGTTTCGCATCGAACAGCTGCGCCGGGTCGTCAATGCGCGGCAAAAGCTGATCATGACCCTGGGGCGAACACCGACCTACGAAGAAATCGCGAAGGATATCGGCGAGAGCGTAGAGACGGTCAATGGAGCCTTGTCGACGGTCACCGAGCCTTTGAGTCTCGACGCTCCGGCCGGAGATCGGGATGACACAGACAGTCTGAGAGACTTCGTGGAGGACAGCGACAGCCCCTCTCCCCAAAACGGGATCTTGGAGAACCAGATGACCGATAGGGCGAACCAGGCCCTGCGCTGGCTCACTCCCCGCGAAGCCATGGTGATTCGTAAGCGTTTCGGCTTAGAGGACAGGCGGACGCACACCCTCGAGGAGCTCGGTGCCCAAATCGGCGTGACCCGCGAGCGGGTCAGGCAGATAGAGGCCCTGGCGCTCAGAAAACTGCGCGAGTCCCCCGACTCCGAAGCGCTGCGCAGTTTCGTCGGCGAGTAGAACCCGATAATAAACCCACAGTCGGTGCCGAGCTGACGGTTCGGCGCCGACTTTATTTCTGCCCGCGAATCTCCTCTCCCAGATACTCCCTTCGTGCTTTTGTTTGTCCAAGAACTTTTTCCGCGAGGATTTAAAAAAGTTAAGGTCAAGCTTTTGCGTTACTTGTAAAGACGGTGTTGTGTTGGTTCTTGAGACCCAAAACCTGTCGAGGCAGGGTTGACTTTGGCGTTTTTTCAATGCAATAAGGTAAAAAAAGCATCGTGAGAAGCTGTCTGAGTTCTTTGGGAAACATGAAGTGCTTACGCCGCAGCTCGCTCAGAGAAAGGGTGGTAAAAATGGAGTCGGATAAAAGCAAACAAGACCTCTTCGATTTTATGATGCAGCAGATGGGTGGCGAGGACAGGGTTCGGGCTACTTTTCTCGAAGAGAAGATAGCGGGTCTGTCTCATTCGGATATGACCATTGGTCAGCTTGTGCAGATGGCCCAGGACGAAGGGTGGATCGATTGGTTGCGATCTTTGAGATTTGCTCAGTTCTCGCAGCTCGTGGCGGGGCAGTCGAGCAGCGCCGTACAAGGGGGACAGGCAGGAGGATTCAAGAGCGGCAAGAGAATGAGAGGCAAGGAAAAAGAAGCTCTCCACGAAGCGATTTTGGAATACTTGGAGTCTCATCCTTGGAGTTACGGAGCGCAGGTCGCACAGCACGTGGGCCTGCCTTCGCGTCAGGTGGGCTTGCAGCTTCGCGCGTTGCGGGAAGCTGGAAAGGTCCAGACACAAGGGGAAAAGGCCAAGATGCGTTATGCCGTCAAAGGCCCAGAGGCTGGGGTTTAAAAAAATTCTTAAAAAAATCGTCTATGACGAAACTTTGGGTTGCGTTTGTTTAAGGTGTAACTACCTTGGTGATTTTTAATCGAATTACGGCAGCGTGGCGGGTGCAAACGAAAGACCTTTTGAATATGGACAATTCGGGCAACAGCGATGGTTTGGCTGAACGTGAAATCTGGATGGAATACCGAGATAAACGAATATTGTTTCGTGACTATACAGGATTGACGGGGAAAGACGCCAAACGGATTTTTGTCTTGCACACCGAAGGTATCGTACGTCGGGGCGAGAGGGATTTGCGCGTCCTGGTCGATGTGACGAGCGCGCGTCCGAACAAAGAAGCCCTTGACGTGTTGAGACGAGAATCGGCCCGCGCAGAGCCTTATACCGCCAAGGCGGCGGTGATAGGGGTCGAGGGAATTCTCAAGATTGTTTTCAAGGCCGCTGTCGCCTTCAACTCGATCCCGATCAGAGTCTTTGAGTCAAAACACAAGGCGCTCGAGTGGCTGGCTTCGGATTGAACGAAAGCGGGGCAAAAAAATAGCGGCGAACTCGGTGGATGTGGGGGGGCATCTGGGGCGAGTCCGCCGCTAAGGAATAATTTGCCGAATCCGATGGGTATTGTCAACCCGTCGAAAACATGAATTGTTTGTCATCTCCTTGAGATGCTGTGTTTTCAGTTCAAAATGATCCCCTGTGAGGTTGAGAAAGTCATGACAAACACCTGTTTGAGGCCGGCGGTTTTGGCGGTGATAGTTGCCTTTTTGTTTGCGATGTCCTGTGCGGGACGGCGCCCTGTCGCGTCAGGGCAAGACGAACGGGCGCCCGAAGTCACAGGGGAGGCTTCGCCCAAAAAAAAATCTGCCCCAAGTTCCAAAAGCACCTGTCCGTGTCGAGAGAATAAGAGCCCGGGGGGTATCTGAGCTCACGCCCCGCGTTACCCCCAGACCTCGCTTTTCGCGGGGTGGACGACGCTGCCCTCGTAACGCACGCCCGGCTTGCGGTCTGATCTCAGGAGCAAAGGACCGTCGAGATCGACGAAGTCAGCATCTTGAGCGACGATCAGGGCGGGGGCGATGCTCAAAGAGGTGCACACCATGCATCCGACCATGACGCCGAGCCCGGCGGCGCGCGCGCGGCGCCGAATCTCCAGGGCCTGTGTCAGGCCACCCGTCTTGTCGAGCTTGATATTGACCGCATCGTACAGGCGAGATATCTCGAGCAGGTCCTTGCAATCGTGAACCGATTCATCGGCGCAGATGGGGACGCGATGAATAAAGGAGCCCAGGCTCTGGTCAGCCCCGGCCGGCAAGGGCTGCTCGATGAGTGAGACGCCGAGGTCGGCGAGGCGGTCGCAAATATCGGGCAGGCCATCTCGCGGCCAGGCCTCGTTTGCGTCGACGATGAGCTTGGCCCGAGGCAGAAGGCGGCGGACGGTCTCAACGCGTCGCAGATCCTCTTTGATTCCCCCCCCCATCTTGAGCTTGAGCAGCGGGCGAGAGGCGTTTAGAAGCGCCTGCTCTTCGAGGTCGCGCCTGTCCATGAGCGAGAGGGTGAAGGCGGTGACCACAGCCGAGGGCGGGAGGTCGCAGCCCGCCAGCCGGTAGGCGCTCAGGCCGCTTTTTTTGGCGTCGAGGTCCCACAGCGCGCAGTCCAGCGCGTTGCGCGCCGCGCCCGGCGGCATGATTTTTTGAAGCGACGCGCGGCCGGGCGCGGAACGAAGCTGACCGCAGGCTGCTCCGATTTGACCCATGACCGCGTCGCAGGTCTCGCCGTACCGGTCATAGGGCACGCACTCCCCTTTGCCCTTTGCGCCTTCGTCCTCGAGCTCGACCACCACGACTTCGGCGCTGGATTTGGAGCCGCGGCTGATGTGAAACGCCCGGGCGAGCGGCCAAGATTGTTTTTCGCAGCGGGTGAGTCTCATTGACCAAGGATACAACAGGTTTTCAGCGACTAAAAATGGCGTCACGCCTCGAGGAACCGGCAGCCGGGGAAGCTCTCGATGAACGAAGGTCCGAAGGCGGTGGCTGGGGTGGTTGTGCCGGGCTCGAGCTCGCCGGCCTCGACCCGCCGGACGCATTCAACGGCTGTCTGCGCAGTCAAAAAGTAACTCTCGGATGTCTCGAGGCGCCTCTCCACTGTGTAGCCCAGGTTGTCTGAGACCCGCCCCCAGATGTTCGCCGAGCCTTTCTCCCGGCGGCGTTGCCCCGGGCCTCTCGGAGCGAGGTCCACCAGCTTTTTAAGAGCGCTTTTTGTCATGTCGGAGCCGATGAGGCCCGCGTACATCGGCGCGAAATGTTCAGCCAGGCGCACGGGAAGGGGAGCCACCATGTAGGTCGTGATGTTGGGGATAGAGGTGGAGCGGTAGGCGGTCGCGAGGTCACCCCAGGGGACAGCGATGGCGTCGTGCTTCCGATCGTTGAAATAGACCGTTTTTTGCCGGCGATCTTCTGAAAGAGGCCCCAGGTCGCCTTCGATCCTCCCGATGGAGCCTTGGCCCAGAGAGTCGATCAAGGTTTTTGCGGTGCCGCGGCTGGGCAAGCTGGAAGCCTCGATGACGAGCTCCAGATGGGTCGCGTCTTTGAGATCCTGAGACAGACTCACGGCGAGGCAGTCGGTCGGGACCACGTCAAAGCCCACTCCGGGCAAGCAGACGCAGCCGGCCTGTTCGTTTTTTTCGTTTTCAGCGAAGCAGGCCTCGAACACATCGATCTCGCCGGTGATGTCGAGGTAGTGGACCTGCCTGAGCCGA
>JAABTR010000550.1 GCA_011389755.1 Deltaproteobacteria bacterium
AAGGACGCGGTTTTGGCCGAGTTCGAGAAGGTGAAAACCATGGGGCTGCCCGAGGAGGCGCAGGAGAAGCTCCTCCTGCGCGCTACGGATGGATTGTCGTTCTTCAACACCTCCCGGATGGATATGTCCAAGCTCGGCGAGGCGGGCATCAAGGACAACCTGGAGTCGTACATCCAGTGCTTCTCTCGCGACGCCCGGGAGATCTTCGAGCACTTCAAGTTCGCCGAGTTCATCGGGCTGCTCGCGGACTCCAACCTGCTTTACAAGGTCGTGCAGAAGGTTCGGCAGACCGACCTGCACCCCCGGGCGATCTCGAACTACGAGATGGGCCTCGTGTTCGAAGAGCTCATCCGGCGCTTCGCAGAGAGCTCGAACGAGACCGCCGGGGAGCACTTCACCCCCCGCGACATCGTGCGCCTGACCACGTCGCTCGTGTTCATGGAGGACGACGACGCCCTGACCAAGCCGGGCATCATCCGGACCATCTACGACCCCACCGCCGGGACGGGAGGGTTTCTCTCCAGCGGCATGGAGTACGTGCTCGAGCTGAACCCCGAGGCGGTGGTGCGCGCCTTTGGCCAGGAGCTCAACCCGGAGAGCTACGCCGTCTGCAAGGCCGACATGCTCATCAAGGGCCAGGACGTCTCCAACATCAAGCTCGGCAACACCCTGTCGGGCGACCAGCTCTACGGCCAAAACTTCGACTACATGCTCTCTAACCCGCCCTTTGGCGTGGACTGGAAGAAGATCGAAGAGGCGGTGCGCGACGAGCACACCCAAAAGGGCTACGACGGCCGCTTCGGCCCGGGCCTGCCCCGCGTCTCGGACGGCTCCTTGCTGTTTTTGATGCACCTCATCAAGAAGATGCGGGACACGGACGACGGCGGCGCCCGCGTTGGCATCATCTTGAATGGCTCGCCCCTGTTCACCGGCGGCGCCGGCTCGGGCGAGTCGGAGATCCGCCGCTACATCCTCGAGGCCGACCTGCTCGAGGCCATCGTCGCCCTGCCCACCGACATGTTCTACAACACCGGCATCGCCACCTACGTGTGGGTGCTGTCCAACAAGAAGGCGGCGGAGCGGCGCGGCAAGGTGCTGCTCATAAACGGCGTCAACTTGTGCGGCAAGATGCGAAAGAGCCTCGGCTCCAAGCGCAACGTGATGGGTGAAGACGATATCAAAGCCGTCACTCGCTGCTTTGGGGCGTACGAGCCGGTGGAGACGGTGGAGATCGACAAACCGGTGAGCCAAAGCAGCGGCCGCGGGCGAGGGGCCCAAAACGGCAAAAACGGCGAGCCCAAGACCTTCGCCGCCAAGATCTTCGCCGCCCACGAGTTCGGCTACCGCCGCATCACGGTGGAGCGCCCCTTGCGCGAGTCGTACCAGTTTGCGAACGACCGGGTCGAGACCCTGCGCTTTGCGCCCAAGCCGCTGGCCGAGCCGATGAAGTGGATCTACGGCGAGTTTGGCGAGGAGTGGAAAGACGACGCCGCGGTGAGCTGGAAGAACCCTGACGCCGCCAAGGTGATCAAGAAGGCGCACAAGAACAACAAACCAAGCCCGCTCTACGGCCTCTTCGAGGTCGGCGGCAAGGCCCTCGAGTACGAGACGGACAGCGATCTGCGGGACCACGAGAACATCCCCCTCGACCCGTCCCGGCCGGCGAACGAGGTGAACGAGGCGTACTTTAAAAAAGAGGTCCTGCCCCACGTGCCCGAGGCGTGGATCGACGGGAGCAAGACCGACGCCAAGGACGGGCAGGTGGGAGTCGTGGGGTACGAGATCCCGTTCAACCGGCACTTCTACGTGTACAAGCCGCCCAGGCCCCTGGAGGAGATCGACGCCGACCTCAAGGTCTGCACCGACCGCATCCTCGAGATGATTGGGGAGCTGTCGCAATGAAGCACATGATCCGCAACAGCACCGCCGAGTTTCTGATTTTCACCAAGCAGGCGGGCGAGGCCAGCATCGAGGTCAGGGTCGAGGACGAGACGGTCTGGCTGACCCAGAAGCTGATGGGCGAGCTGTTCGAGGTGGATGTCCGCACAGTGAGCGAGCACCTGCGCAACATCTACGCGACCTTCGAGCAGAAGGAGGAGGCAACTCTCCGGAAATTCCGGATGGTTCAAAAAGAAGGTGTCCGAGATGTCACGCGGGACGTCGCCCACTACAACCTCGACGCGATCATCGCCGTGGGCTTCCGCGTCAACTCCGCCCGCGCTACCCAGTTTCGCCAGTGGGCCACCTCGGTGCTGCGCGACTACGCCATCCGCGGCTATCTCCTCGACAACGAGCGCCTGAAGAACGGCGCGTTCTTCAGCAAGGCCTACTTCGACGACCTCCTCGCCGAGATTCGCGAGATCCGCGCCAGCGAGCGGAAGTTCTACCAGAAGATCACCGACATCTACGCCACGGCTGTGGACTACAACGTGGACGCCGAGATCACGCAGACCTTCTTCTCCATGGTTCAGAACAAGCTCCACTTCGCCACTCACGGCCACACCGCCGCCGAGCTCATCGTGGAGCGGGCAGACGCCGAGAAGGAGCGGATGGGGCTGACCACCTGGAAGAACGCCCCCCACGGCAAGCTCATCAAGACCGACGTGGCGGTGGCCAAGAACTACCTCACCGAGCAGGAGCTCAAGTCCCTCGACCGCTTCGTGACGATGTACCTCGACTACGCCGAAGACCAGGCCGAGCGCAGCATCCCCATGACCATGAGGGACTGGGCCGAGAAGCTGAACGCCTTTCTCAAGTTCAACGAGCGCGAGATCCTCGACAACCCCGGCAAGGTGAGCCAGGAGGTTGCCAAGGCGTTCGCCGAGAGCGAGTTCGAGAAGTACCGCATCGTGCAAGACCGGCTGTTCGAGTCGGACTTCGACCGCCATGTGAAGAAGGCGCTCGAGGCGGCGACCCAGAAGCTCTCGAGGCGCAAGAAGCCGACCACGCCGGATGGGGGTGAGGCATGAGCTTTCTGAGATACCCGAGGTACAAGGAGAGTGGGGTGGAGTGGTTGGGGGTGCCTCAACCGCGTCTATCCGGGCAAGGCCGATGATAAAGAGCAAGAGCGACGCGGCGCTGGCCAACATCTGCAAGCCGGCGGTTGACCGCTGGCCAATACCGAAGGTGGGGACCTGTTACTTGGCGTTGAGGATGATGGCAAGATTACCAGTTTGCACCCGAATCATCTCAATATCTCGGGAATTCCTGCCCTGATTGCCAACAAGACCAACCCTGCTATTTCCGTCAGGGTAGTGCGCTACGATCTGCACAGTGGGGCCGTCGCTCGGATTATCGTTCCCAAATCGCGGCAGTTGGTATCGACTTCCGAGGGGCTTCTGGTTCGAAGACGACTCAAACTGGATGGTACGCCAGAAGCGGTACCGTTCTACCCTCACGAGTTTATACAGCGTCAATCGTCGATGGGTCTGGTCGATCCCTCCGCCATGGTGCTTGAGGAAGTGGACGTCAGCCAGTTGGATCCTCTGCAACGCCTGCGCATACGCAACGCCATCAAAAAATACGGTGGCGAACAATCCCTGCTGGCGCTGGCGGATGACGAGTTGGATGGCGCTCTGGGGCTTTGTCGCGAGGTGAACGGCGTCAGGCGGCCGACCATTGCCGGTCTGCTGTCGCTGGGAACCGAAAGCCTGCTGCGGCAACATCTTCCCGCTTACGAGGTCGCCTTTCAGGTACTGCATGGCACAGACGTCAGGGTGAATGAGTTCTTCCGCAAACCTCTGCTGGAAACCTTCGAGGAGGTGGAGCTTCTTTTCAAGGCACGGGTCGAGGAAGAAGAGATTCAGGTCGGCCTCTTCCGGGTGCCGGTACCCAACTATGATCGCCGAGCCTTTCGCGAAGCCTTCGTCAACGCTCTGGTGCACCGTGATTTCAGTCGTCTGGGCTCCGTGCATGTCAGGATTACAGGCGATGGACTTTCTATCAGCAACCCCGGCGGATTCGTCGAAGGCGTCACTTTGGATAACCTGCTCGTTGCCGACCCCCGTTCCCGCAATCCTCTGCTTGCAGATGTGATTAAGCGGATCGGCCTGGCCGAGCGTACCGGCCGCGGCATTGACCGCATTTATGAAGGCATGCTGCGTTACGGCCGGCCGGCGCCTGATTATTCCATGTCTGATGACTACACGGTTTCCATGCAGATGGTTAACGCGGCCGCCGATCTTGACTTCCTCAAGATGGTGGTCGAGCAGGAGGACAAGCTGGGAAACATGCCTATTGATTCCCTGATAATTCTCTCCCGACTGCGCGAAGAGCGCCGCTTGACCATCGCTGACCTCACGCCGTCCGTCCAAAAACCGGAGGCCAATGTTCGGGCCACACTGGAAAAACTGGTGGAAACCGGTTTCTTGGAGCCTCATGGAACCGGACGGGGCCGAACTTATACCCTTAGCGCCCGCCTTTACCAGAATGCAGGCCAACGAGCCGAGTACATACGCCAGGCGGGTTTTGCACCCATCCAGCAGGAGCAGATGGTGCTCAACTACATCGACAAGCACGGAAGCATTAAACGAGCTGATGTCATGGACCTGTGCCGCCTGAGCGGTCCTCAGTCCTATCGCCTTCTTAAAAAGCTCACGGACAAAGGCTTACTCAAAAAAAACGGAGAGAAGAAGTATGCGGTCTATACACGATAGAGCCTGTCTATGCACGGCAAGTATAGGCTGTATGCACGCGTGTATAGAGAAGAGTGAGCGTCTGGGAGTGACAGCTTCGAAAAAACCATGCCCCGGGCCAGTTGCGCCCTTTCGCCACGAGCCGAGCCTGCACCGGATTGCACAAAACATACACCAGCTTGTCCAGTACCTCTTTTCGGCTAAAAAACGACACGGGACAAAAAAAATAACCAGGGTATGGGCCTTTGGAACTCTCGGTTGAAAAACATGAGCGGAGTAGAGTGATCCTACGTAGCACTCGCAAAGCGAGTGCAAAGTGAAACTACCCCCCGTATCAAGTCCACCGCAAACCCCTGCTCAAGCCCTACAAACCACTCGCAAAAAAACCACAATCCCCCCGCCAAATAAGGCCTCCAAGGGCATAGCCCTACGAAGCACTCGCAAAGCGAGGGCGAAGTAGGGAAACAAACAAAAAAAACGACCGAGAAGGAGGATAAGAAACAACCATCCGAAAGGACCAACCCATGTACGTCTACCTCCTCCACTCTCAAAACGATCCCCCAAAAACCTACATCGGGCTCACAACCGATATCAAAGCCCGCCTCGCAAAGCACAACGCGGGCAAATCGATCTACACAAACAAATACCGGCCTTGGCGCGTCAAAGTCGCCGTCTGGTTCGACGACCCCCAAAAAGCAAAAGCCTTCGAGACCTACCTAAAGAAAGGCTC
>JAABTR010000095.1 GCA_011389755.1 Deltaproteobacteria bacterium
CTGTCGAATGTAGCCAGGAAATCCTGATCGAAAACAAAATTGCCTAGGCTGTAGACGATGAGCCGCTCCTTGTACCACTCCATGCCTTGAAGCACGTGGGGATGATGAGCGATAACGAGGTGTGCGCCGGCGTCAATCGCCGCGCGCGCCGCTTTTCGGATGGTGTTCGAAGGACTCGGTTGGAATTGAAAGCCGCAGTGTAGCTGCGCGATCATGATGTCGACTTGAGAAGCGAGCTTTTCGATTGCCTCGACCGAATCGGTGGTGCTCCACTGGGCAGCGCCTCCATGCCCGCGCCGAGCAATCCAGTCTTGCATTTCGGGATAGACCGAATCAATCGACGACCAGGCATCAGCCCGGGTTTGCTGAGACAAACTCGGCTCGATCTCTTTGTACAGAGCCCACACTTCTGCGATGCGTCGCGCCTCGAGGTCAACCGACCATTCCTTGCCGTCGAACCCCCACAGACGCTCCTCGTAGAGCCAGAGATCTTTATCGGGGACGTTATCGGGGATTTCCTTGTCAGCACGCGGGTAATTGTCATTGACGAATGATCCTGTGACCGTAGTGTAAGCAATAGTTCCCACTTTGTAGGGTCCGACCTGGACAACCGTTCCGAGTTCGGCTTGTTTCTCGGTCAACCCCGCTCCCACAAAAGGTAATCGATTTTTCTCAAGAGCTTCGATGGTGTCTTGGATCCCATCATCGAGCCAGTCGCGGGCGTGATTATTGGCGAGAACAGCCAGGTCGACTCCGAGAGCGTGGAGCCCTTGGAGGCTGTCGGGGTGCGACCGTAGCAAAAAGCGCTTTCCCGGGTAGGCGCTGGAGTACGATTTTTTGGTAACGACGGTTTCCAAATTAACCGAGCAAAAATCGGCACAAGAAAAAGCGCGCCTCAAATATTCGACAACACTCCGTGCGCCAGATCCTTCCTCTCCGGACGGTAGGAGGGGCTCTCCATCTGTTGGCTCATTGTAACGGCGGCCGAACATGACATCTCCTCCAAAATGAAGAACGACTCGGTCGCCCCCGACATCTGACAGCATCACGACCCGAACATCGCTTCTGGAATCTTCCCATCCTACGGGAACCGGCTCGCTGAGATAGCCCTTCGCACGGGCGATGACCATCTCGGGTCCTGTGAGATTCCGAAGACGAGCGCGTCCTTTAGAGTTGGTGACCTCCTGATTGTGTCTGGTCTCCAGACTCACTCCCTTCAGTGCTTCCCCCTCCTCGTTCACCAGCACGAGCGAGACGTCAAATGTATCTCTGAGGCGCTCTGCCTCGCACGACGATGCGTAGGCTGGCGAGATGAGCGCTGTCGTGGCTAGGATCAGTTTTGAAAATTTCGTTATACGTTGTAGTAGATCTTCCAATTGCTCACTCTCGCAGTTGGTGAAGGTCGCCCACTCGAGATGTTCGCTTCGGGGCTCAACCTTATTAACGACCGTTTTCCGAGACGTTTAAGGCTATATCGAGCCGGGGCGGGCGCCCCCTTTCAAGGTCCCCCTTTCAAGGTCCCCCTTTCAAGGTCCCCTTTCAAGGTCTCTGAGCGGTTGAAAGCGGCGGTTGAAAGCGGCGGTTGAAAGCGGCGGTTGAAAGCGGCGGTTGAAAGCGGGGTTGAAAGCGGTTGAAACAGGCGGAGTCAGTTTTGGCGCTGGTCCCGCTCGGCTCGCATCTCATCCACTTGGCGCTTGTAGTCGGTGCGACGGGTGAGGAAGATCACCGCGCCGACGACGTTCAAGGAAATCGAGACGAAGTAGACCATCGACGCCGAGAGGATCATCGCTGCGCGGGACGAGGCGGTTGCGCCCTCCACTGCCCCGAGGATCTCCAAAAGTCCCATGAACGCGCCTTCGCGCAGGCCGATGCCGGCGATGGAAAGGGGGATCATCGTGGCGATCTGGGTCATGGGGCCGACCTTGAGCACCTGCTCCAGGGCCAGACCGGCGCCCAAGGCCAAGCTGTTGGCGTAGTAGGTCAGGAACCAAAACAGGTAAACCATCAGCCCAAGTCCGATGGCGGCCACCAGGTGCCCCTTGCGCCGGCTGTAGGTGGTGAAGGCGTCTACCAGGCGCCCGAGCGGCTTTTCGAGCCGCGCCTTCAGCGGGAAGCGGAGCTTGAGCAGCGAGCGCAAGAGCCCCGGGCTGAAGAGCAGCACCAGAGCGACTACCAGCAAAAAGGCGAAGAAGGCGCCAAAAACGTACAGAAACTTTGCGTCGAGCGCATTGATGAAAAACGGTAGGGAGATCAGCACCAGAAGACCCAGCGAGAAAAAGGTGCCGATGAGCTTTTCGATGAGCACCACCGAGATCGAGGCCTCGGCCCGGCCAGTGTAGCGCGCAATGTCGTAGGCCTTGTAGGCTTCGAGGCCGACGCCGGTGGGCGTGAAGGTTCCCAAGAATCTTCCCACCAGGAAGGTCTTGACCGCATGGCCTAAGGGCACGTTGAGACTTTGGCCGGCCAGCAGCACCCTCCAGCGCAGGATCGAGAAGGTGATGGCTCCGGCCTGGGCCGCGAGGGCGGCGAGAAACCAGGATGGCTGGTGCTGAAGCGAGGCGATGATGTCGTCGAAGTCGACCTGGAATCGTTTGAAAATCAGGTAGAGGATGAGCACGGTCACCCCGACTTTCAGAGCGTTGATAAGTAGTTTCTTTTTCAATGGAATCTCCTCTCGAAGAGTTTCGGACACGGTGAAGGGGCGGATGCCGCCTCTCCATGATACAAGGTTGGCCCGTGGCCGGCTCTCTTGTTCGTTTTCATTTGGCGGAGTCGTAGTAAAGCCCGGAGTCGGGACCGAGCGGGATGCCCAACAGAACCCACGCGACGAGCAGCAGCGACCAACCGACGAGAAAGACCAACGAGTAGGGTAACATGGTCGAGATCAGCGTGCCGATGCCCGCTTTTTCGTCGTATTTTTCGTAATAGACGATAATCAGGGCGAAAAAGCTCATCATTGGGGAGATCACGTTGGTGACGCTGTCCCCGATCCTGAATAATGCCTGTGAAAGCTCCGGAGAATAGCCCAACAACATGAAGATTGGGATGAACACCGGGCCCAGGATGGCCCACTTCGCAGAAGCGCTGCCCATGAAAAGGTTTATGAACCCTGAGATCAAGATGAATGTCAAGAGCAAGGGGATGGCCCCCATGTCCATTTGCTGCAGCAGGCCCGCGCCATTCACCGCGAGCAGTAGCCCCAAGTTGCTCCACTTGAACCAAGCGACGAACTGGGCAGCGAAAAAGACGAGGACCAAGAATGCGGCCAGGGTCTTGAAACTCGTGATCATCCCTTTTACGACATCGGCGCTGGTTTTGAAGGCCCCGGTGGTAAAACCGTAGACGATCCCCATAGTCGCCGCCACGAAGAACAGGACGGCGATGAAGCCCTCGAGAAGAGGGGAGTGCAAGACGGTGTCGTCATCTCCACGAAAAAAGCCCTCTTCGGGGATGAGCCCCCACGCGAACAGGGCGATCCAGCCGAGCAAGAGGACTGTCACCCTTGTGAGGCCTTTTCGCTCCTCGGGGCCGATCTCACCGAGCGCTTCGGGTTTCACGGGCCCTCGATAAGGGCCGAGCCTGGGCTCGATGATTGCGGTCGTGACCCAGGTCCCCGCCAGCGAGATCACAATCGTCGACACCGCCATGAAGTAGTAGTTGGCCGTGGGCAATACGTTGTATTCGGGGTCGATGATGTGCGCTGCCTCGGTGGACAGTCCAGCGAGCAGCGGATCGATCGTCCCGATGAAGAGATTGGCGCTGAAACCTCCGCTGACGCCTGAAAATGCCGCCGACATGCCGGCGATGGGATGGCGCCCGACAGAATGAAAGACGATGCCAGCCAGGGGGATGATCAGCACGTAGCCAAGATCGGATGCCACGTTGGAGAGAATACCGGCCATGACGACGACGAAGGTCAACATCCGCCGGGGTGCTTTTAAAACCAGCAGGCGTACGGCCGCGTTGATCAAGCCGCTGCTCTCGGCGATGCCGATTCCGAGGAGGGCGACCATGACGATCCCCAGCGGAGCGAAGCCGGTGTAGTTGTCGACCATCTCCAAGAGGATGCGGTGGATCCCCTCTTTCGACATCAGGTTGGTCGCCTCGACGACTTCGCCGGTGGCCGGATGCTCGGCCCTCCAGCCCAAAGCCGCGCCGAGCCAGGACAAGAGCAACACAAATAGCGCGAAGATCCCGAACAGACACGCGGGATGAGGCAGCGCGTTGCCACCCTTTTCGATGAGGCCCAAAAATACTGAGTCGTTTTTCTTTCGCTGAGCGCTCATCGTAACAGTTTCCAAAAAAGAAAAGAGCTTACTGAATGCATGATCATTGATCAATATCCGGCGAAGAGAGAAAGAGGCGATATACGGGTGAGTCTCGCGGTCCATTCTGGGTATAAAAAGACCCAGGTGTGAATAGTAAGTAAGTCAAAAATGACCCGTTAGGGTTTCTCCCAATTCTAAAAAAGCCCACAAATTCAGGGGATTTTAGCGCGCGGTCGCTGGTCCGTTTTTTGCCGATGTACTTCATGTTCTGACGATAATCGGAGACCGATGAAGGAGAACGATATGGAAACGGCACGGCGCGTCGTCTTTTTGGGAGCTCTGCTCGGCGTGTTCGCTTCGAGCGCGGGCTGTGGTGATGAGGGCGGGTCGGCCAAGCCCGAGAAAGAGCCGGATGAGTCGACGAGCTGGCCTCTGGGGCCGGACGGGACGCTGGTGAGCTCCGCGGGGGCCGAGTACCTGGCCCACGAGGTCATCGTGCGGCCGGCCCAGGGCGCTTCGGTCGAAGACCTCGAAGCGGTGATTGAGGGGTTCGGCGCTCGTGTGCTCGACCAAGACACGCCCTTGGCTCGGCGCTTGGGCTACCTCAAGGTCAGCCTGCCCCAGAATGTCATAGCGGATGAGGCCATCTCGTTTTTGTCCCAGCAGGGCATCGCCGAAAAAGCCGAGCGCAACTACGTGGTTGTGCTCGACGCCGAGCCGAACGACCCCTCGTTCGCGGAGCTGTGGGGCATGGCGAAGATATCGGCGCCGGCGGCCTGGGATCTGGCGACGGGCTCGAGAGATATCGTCGTCGCGGTGAGCGACACCGGGGTCGATTACACCCACGGCGATCTCGCGGCGAACATGTGGGTCAACGAAGGCGAAATCGCGGGCAACGGCGTGGACGACGACGGCAACGGCTACGTGGACGACGCCCGGGGCTGGGACTTCGCCAGCGGAGACAACGACCCCCGGGACGACCACGGCCACGGGACCCACTGCTCGGGGACCATCGGCGGCGTGGGGGACAACGGGATCGGGGTCGCCGGCGTCAACTGGCGGGTGCGCATCATGCCGGTGAAGTTTCTCACCTCGTCGGGGTCGGGCAGCCTCTGGAACGGCGCTCAGACGATCATCTACGCGGCCGAGGCCGGAGCCGAGGTGGTGAGCGCCAGCTGGGGCTGCGCGGGTTGTTACGCGTCCTACGTCGAGGAGGCCATCGAAACCCTCCATCAAGCGGGCGGGATCTTCGTGGCCGCCGCCGGGAACTCCTCGGTGGACGTCGACGCGACCCCTTACTACCCCGCAGCCTACCAGAACGACAACGTGGTGGCGGTCGCCGCGTCAACGCCGCAGGACACCCTGGCGTATTTTTCCAACTACGGAGCCCAGAAGGTCCACCTCGCGGCCCCCGGGACGAGCATCTTGAGCACCTTGCCCAAAGACGGCTACGCGTCTTGGCAGGGCACGTCCATGGCGGCTCCCCATGTCGCCGGGGCCGCCGCGCTCTACCTCTCGCTCAAGGGCGAGACCTCCCCTTCAGCTCTCAAGAACAAGCTGATGCTCACCACCGATCCGGTGCCGGCGCTCGACGGCGTCGTTGCTTCGGGAGGGCGACTCAACGTCAACACGCTCTTGCGTTCGGACGATGTGGCGCCGGACGCGCCCACGGACGTCCGCGCCACGGCCGGCACGCGAAGCGACGTGACCGTCAGCTGGACGGCTTCGCCCGGGGACGACGTGGTGAGCTACCGGGTGGCGTGGAGAAGCGGCCCGGGCGAGTATATGGACTCGAAGCTTGTGCCCCGGGACGCCACGAGCGCCCGCATCGGCGAGCTCGAAAACGGGGCGGCCCATTTCTTCGCCGTGCGCGCCTTGGACGCATCGGGCAACTGGAGCCCTTACTCGGACGAGGCCGTGGCAGTTCCTAACGATGCCTCGGCGCCGCCCCAGGTGATCGATCTCAAAGCGTCCACCGCTTCGGGTTTGCCGGTCTCGGGACACGTGAGCTCGGCTTCCGGCGAGGCGTCAGATGAGTACGCCGCCGCGCAGGCGATGGACGGCACTGTGGCCACGTCGTGGATTTCCCCGGCCCGAAGCGAGCCCACCGAGGAGTTCCTCCACATCGCTTTCGACGAGGGCGCAACCATCGATCGCGTCGTCTTGGTGGCGTCGCCGACCCACCCCCAGTTCTTTCCGGTGGATTTCGACATCGAGGTCTCCGAAGACGGCGGCGATTGGCGAGCCGTGGCCGGAAGGCGCGGCGTGGCGCTCGGCGCGGCCGAAGAGCTCGACTTGAGGTTCCCCGCGACCCCGGCCGCCAGGCTGCGGCTCAAGGTGCTGCGAGGGTTTGCGCATCCGTCGGGGTTTTACTACTCAGGCCTCGCTGAGATCGAGATCTTTCAGGTCTCGACGCGGCCGGACATGGTGGAGCTGCGCTTTACGGCGCCTGGCGATGACACCGGCGGCGGCCGCGCTCAGAGCTATGATATCCGCTACGCGAAAGCGCCCTTCGATGACTCCGGATTCGACTCCGCGGTCTCGGCTCCGGCGCCGGCTCCTTCCGAGGCGGGGATCATGGAGCTGGTGCAGGTTGAGGGGCTCGAGGGTAACACCGTCTACTATTTCGCCCTAAAAGCGGTCGACGAAGCCGGGAACGTCTCGGCGATGTCGAACGTGGCCAGCACCTCCACCTTGGTGAAGCCGCCGGCCCCCATCGAGGATCTGTCGGTTCAGGAAAAAACGAGTGCCTCGGTGACGCTTTCGTGGACGGCCACCGGCGCGTCCGGGCATCAGGGCACCGCCGCGAGCTACGAGCTGCGCCATTCTCCTTTCCCCATCTCCGAGTCGACGTTCCTGGACGCCGCGGCCGTAGCCGGTGTTTTGGCGCCGGCGGCCGCGGGCACGGCCGAGACGTTTACGGTCACTGGGCTCGAGTCCGAAAAGCGCTACTACTTCGCCATTCGCGCCGTGGACGCGGTGGGGACCCCCGGCGGGATCTCCAACGTGGTGTCGGCGCGGACCACCGACGGCGTGGACGTGATCCCGCCGGCGCGCATCGGCGATCTTTTCGCCTTTGCTTTCTTTGAGGAAAACCTCGCCGCCGGCGTGGACGTCGAAGTGTCCAGCACGATCAACGACTACTACAAAGGGGAAAACCTCATCGATGGAAACTCAAGCACCTATTGGATGAGCAGCTACGGAGAGCAGCTCGATCCCGAATGGGTCGTGGTCGACTACGGCCGGGTCATGCCGTTTAGCCGGTTCCGTTTTCTCCCGAGCTCGATAGGCACCTACTTGAGTTACGCCGCACGGGACTTCGACATCGAGCTGAGCGCCGGGGGAGACACCTGGCAGTCGGTGGTGCACGTCGAGGGACGGCTGGCGACCGGAGACTGGCAGCAGTGGCGCACCGATCCGGTGAGCGCCCGGTATCTTCGATTTCACGCCAAAAAGCGTGGAATCGGTGGGTGTTATGGAGACTACGGCTGTGTCCTCAAGATCCCGGTCGTCCTCTCCGAGATCGAGAGTTACGCACTGACAGGGGAACTGAGCGCCGATCTCATGTGGGTGGCGCCCGGCGACGACGGCTTCGAAGGGACCGCGGCGCGCTACGACGTTCGGCGGTCTTTGCAGCCGCTGAGCGAAGCTTCGTTCGGCGGCGCCGAGCAGCTTTTGAGCCCGGCCCCGGGTCCGGCCGGGACCATCGAGATGGTGGGCGCGGGGCCGCTCGAGTGGGAGCGCGAGTACTGGTTCGCGGTCAAGGCCATCGACGCGGCGGGAAATGTCGGCGAGCTGTCCAACCTGGCCCGCGTCGAGACCCCGGGCATGCCGCCCGCGCCCATCAGCGATCTGACAGCTTCGAATCCGACGCGCACGAGCATCGATCTCAATTGGACCTCCACGGGCGATGACGGGTACGAAGGGCGAGCGTCCGCGTACGAGATCCGCTACCACACCGCGCCTGTGGACGCGCAAAACTGGCAGGCGGCCTCGGTGGTGGTCGGTGTGCCCGAGCCGGCGCCATCCGGACAGGCCGAGCGATTCGTCGTCGATGGCCTCGAGCACAGCACGCGGTACTACTTTGCCGTCAAAGTCGCCGACGACGTGGGGCACGAGTCGTTATTGTCGAACGTCGCCACAGCCTCTACCATCGACGGTGTGCCTCCACGGGCAGTGGAAGATCTGACAGCGGTTGGGGTGGACGACTCGGGCAGCAGGCCGCTTTTTGCCTCGGCTCTGGAAGCGAGCAGCGCCTACTCCTTTGCCATGGACGCCGAGAACCTCGTGGACGGCGATCCCCACACCGTCTGGCTCACCGAAGGGACCGCGGACGGCGGGCCCGAGTGGGTGATCCTGGGCCTCGACGAGGTCCGGTCGGTGACCGCGATCCGGCTCACGCCGGCAAATGGGTACCTCGATCTGTTCCCCAAAGCCTTCACCGTAGAGGTGCGCGATAGCGCAGACGCAGATTGGCGAACGGTGATGGAAGAAGGTGAGATGGAAATCAGCAGCGCCCCCGAAGAGTGGGCCATCGGCACCAACGACGTATTACAGGTGCGCCTTACGGCCACCGAGCTTGGGACCTGGAGCGGCGAAAGTTTTGCGGCCTTGTCCGAGATCGAGCTCATCGGCGACGCCGGGGGGACGTCGTCCATCGAGCTGTCCTGGACGGCCCCCGAAGACTTAGGAAGTGAAAGCGGCAAGGCGAGCGACTACGATATCCGCTCTGCGACGACGACGATCGTGACAGAATCCGATTTTGGCGCCGCCACAGGCATGCCGGCTCCGGTGCCCGCCCCCGCGGGAATCTTGGAAAGACTCGTCGTTCCAGGTCTGGAACCCGAAACCACCCGCTGTTTTGTTCTCAAATCCGAAGACGCGGCGGGCAACCGTTCGGGGTTGTCCAACTCGCCGTGCGCGACGGTCCCCGGTGCTTCGCCGGACGCCGTGGCGGATCTTCAAGCCACGGATGCCGCTGCCAATAGCGTTGCGCTCTCGTGGACCGCGCCGGACGACAACGGATCCGACGGGTTCTTGGACCGCTATGAGATCCGCTTCGCGACGTTCCGCATTCACTCGGAAAGTTGGGCCGACGCCGCGGTCGTGGCGGAGCCTCCCATTCCCGCCCATGCGGGGACGACGCAGTCGTTTGTCGTCGAAGGGCTGACAGGCGACACCCTCTACCACTTCGCCCTCGTCGGCTTCGACGCGGCGGGGCGAGGAAGCGCCGTCTCCAACAACGCGGTGGCTAAAACCCTCGACGGCACGCCGCCAGGGGCGGTGGGTGACCTTGCGGCGGACGCGGTCGCGCCGTCCGCAGACAAAGTCGCCTCGGCGAAGGTGACCGCCGGCTCGAGCCGGTACTCCCTTGAGACGAGCCCTGACAAGGCCGGAGACGGCGACGCGGGGACTTTTTGGCTCAGCGAGGGGACGTCGGAGCCGACCACCCAGAGCTTGGAGATCGCGCTGGACGAGCCCAAGGCGGTGGGGCGCGTGGAGCTCTTGGGCGCTCCGGGGTACCTGGATCTCTTCCCCGTGGATTTTAGTATCGAGGTGCGGGCCTCGGCGTCGGACAGCTGGCGCACGGCTGTCAAAGAGACCGGGTTCGCGACCGATGGAGGGGCCGAGGAGTGGCTTTTGGGATCCCTTCAGGTGGCCCAGGCCCGTTTGGTGGTGACCGGCAGCGCTTCGTGGAACCAGAAGCACTACGCCGCGCTATCTGAGATCGTTTTCTATGAAGACACCACCGATCGCACGGCCATCCGGCTCTCGTGGACCGCGCCGGGCGACGACGCCGACCAGGGGATCGTGGCGCGTTACGATATGAGAGCTGCTGATGCGCTCATCGAGACCGAGCAGGACTACGCCGGCGCAACAAAGGTGGCGCTCCTTGATGACCCGAGGACTGCGGGATCCCTGGAGCGGGCCGAGGTGGCCGGGCTCGAGCCCGAGACCAGCTACTGCTTCGCCCTGACCGCGTGGGACGACTCCGATAACCGCTCGCCGCTCTCCAACTCCGCCTGCGCGACCACCGCGGGCGTGCCCCCGGCGGCCGTGGTGGATCTCGCCGCGGTCTCGGCGGGCAGCGGCGCGGTGGAGCTCACCTGGACCGCGCCGGGCGCCGACGCCAATGTGGGCACCGCGGCACAGTACGAGCTGCGCTACGCACCGGAGCGGATCACCTCCCAGAGCTGGGATGAGGCTGCGGTGGTGGAGATCCATATCGCGCCGAAAGCGGCGGGGAGCGCCGAGTCTTTCCTCATCGAAGGGCTCGAAGGGGCCAGCGAGTACTTCTTCGTGATACGCGCTCTCGACGATGCGGGGAATGCGGGCGGCTTGTCCAACAACGCCTCGGTGACCACGGACGACGACGTGGATCCCTCCTCTATAAACGACCTGGCTGCGGCGACGAACGCCGCGGGGTGGGGGCTTCTGAGCCTCTCGTGGACCGCGCCGGGGGACGATGGGCTGGAAGGCACCGCCGACCACTACGAGCTGCGCTGGTCCGATTCTTCCATCGACGCGAACAACTTCGGGTCGGCGAACGCGGCGATCGCGCCCGCGCCGCTGCCCGCCGGGAGCACCCACAACTTCACGTTGTCTGACTTGCCCCCCGAGCGAGAGATCTACGTGGCGATGCGGGCCTTTGACGACGCCGGCAACGGCTCGATCCTCTCAAACGTCGCCTCGGCGCGGACCCGGGACGAGGCTCCCGGCCGGATCGCCGACCTCCGCGTGAGCGAGGCACAGGCAGAAGAAGACGGTTCGGTGACCGTGACCTTGTCGTGGACCGCGCCCGGTGACGACGCCGGTGTGGGGACCGCCGCGGCGTACGACATTCGGTACAGCGACGGCCCCTTGGGGGACTCGAGCTTCGGATCCGCCGCGCAGGTTCAAAATACACCGGCGCCCGGCCCGGCGGGCACGGCCCACGCGGTCTCCATCGCCGGACTCGCGGGCGGCAAAATCTACCGCTTCGCCATGAAGACGGTGGATGAAAGACAAAACTGGTCGGCCTTGTCCAACGTGGTGCAAGGCACGACCCCGGACGAGGTGGCGCCCGCCGCGGTGAGCGATCTCTTCGCCGTCACCGGGACCTCGCGGGGCACGGTCACTTTGACGTGGACCTCAACGGGCGATGACGGGACCGAGGGATCGGCCGCCGGGTACGAGCTGCGGTACTCGGATAGGGCCATCGACGCGAATAACTTCGAGCAGGCCACCCGCGCCGCCTACCAGCCGGGGGGAGGGCCTGCCGGGATCGATCGGAGCTTCACGGCTCAGGCGCTGCCCGACGAGACGCTCTTGTACTTCGCCATGAAGGCTTTTGACGACTCGGGGAACGTCTCCGGGCTGTCGAACGCGGTCTCCGCCCGCACCCCGGATGTTTTGCCCATCAAGATATCGAACCTCGCGGTGACCGAGCGGCGCCTGACCGGGCTGACGGTCTCTTTCACCGCCCCGGGCGACGACGCCACGAGCGGGGTGACCGAGCAGTACGATCTCAGAGTCAGCACCAGCGGGATTACCACGGACACCTTTGCCCAGGCGACCCGAGTGGACACACCGATCCCGCAGCACGCCGGGACCACCGAGAGCATCGCCATCGACGGGCTCGAAGGCAACACGACGTACTACGTGGCGATCAAGGCGATGGACGATCGCGGCAACTGGTCGGCGCTCTCGAACGTGCTCGTCGCGGCGACCCGGGACGCTCTGGCGCCGGGGCAGATCGAGGATCTGGCGGCGACCACGGCCGGGACCGACGGGGCGATCGATCTGACCTGGCACGCCCCTGGTGACGACGGGGACGTGGGACGAGCCGAGGCCTATGAGCTGCGCCGAGCGCTCGGCCCCATCGACGCGTCGAACTGGAGCTCGGCCACGGTGGTGACAGGATTGCCCCGGCCCGGGAGCGCGGGAGCCGCCGAGAGGTGGACGGTGTTCGCCCTCCAGGGCGAGACGCGCCACTACTTTGCCATCAAGGCGATCGACGCCGACGGCAACGAAGGAGCACTATCTCCTCCGGCCTCGGCCGAGACCCGGCCCGTGCCGCCGGCCCCGGTGGGCGACCTGCTGGCGCGGGCGGCGTCCCAGGCTGTGGTGCTCGAGTGGACCGCGCCCGGGGACGACGGAAACGAAGGGATAGCGTCTCGTTACGAGATCCGCTATTCGACCGTGGCGATAGACAAGTACAACTTCCACGCGGCGACCGCCATCGGGAACCCGCCGTCGCCCCTGCGCGCCGGGTCGGCCCAGAGCGTGACCGTGACCGGGCTGGCCGAGTCCACCCGCTACTGGTTCGCCCTCAAGGCGACGGACGACAAGGGTGCGACGAGCACCATCTCCAACATCGCCACCGTGGTGACCCTCGACGAGACGGGTCCGGCCGCGGTCTCGGCCCTGTCGGTGGACTGTCCGCCCATCGGCGGGGGATCTTTGCCGCTGGTCGCCGCCGAGGTCAGCTCCGAGCTGTCCGAGTCGGTGGGCGCGCGCAGCGCCATCGATGGCCGCTTCGATACCGCGTGGGTCTCCGATGCGGCCGAAGAGGCGACAGCCGAGAGCCTCCTTGTGGATCTGGGGACGTCACGCAGTGTGGACGCCGTGCGGCTGCTCCCCCATGAAGGATACCTGGAGCTGTTTCCCCGGACGTTCACCATGGAGGCGAGCCTCGACCGGGCGAACTGGACCCCGGTGCACACCGTGGACTGGTTCGAGGCCGCCATGACCGGCTGGCACACCTGGGGCTTCGCTCCGGTGCCGGCACGGTTCATCCGGCTGCTCACCGACGACGCGCCCGCGAGCTACTTCGGTCTGCACTACACGGTGCTCGCCGAGCTGCGGGTGGTGGAGGCTCGGGCGCTGGACGGTCGGGCCAAGCTCACCTGGTTCGCGCCGGGCGACGACGGGAACGCGGGCACCGCAAAATACTACGAGGTCTTCGTGCACACAGGCCCCTTCGGCGAAGAAAACCTGGGCGAGGTGGAGCTCGTGTCCGGAGCGCCGATTCCCCAGGTGGCCGGCACCCTCCAGTCCATGTGGGTGGGCGAGCTCGACGGCGAGCGGGACTACTACTGGGCGTTGCGCGCAGTGGACGAGGTGGGCAACGTCGGAGCGCTGTCCCAGGTGGCGGTGGCGCGCACCCAGGACATTCCTCCGGCCCGGGTCGGAGATCTCGAGGCGATCGACGCGGGGCAGACCGAGCTCACCTTGGTGTGGACCGCGCCGGGGGACGACGGGCACCGCGGCACCGCCGCCGAGTACGAGATTCGCTTTGACACGAGGCAGTTCACCACAGAGGGCTTCCCCCTGGCCGATCTCGTCTCTTCGGCGCCCAGCCCCATGACCGCGGGCTCAGAGCAGAGCGTGGTGGTCTCGGAGCTCGAGCCGGGGCAGACCTACTACTTCGCCTTGGTGGCCCGCGACGAGGTGGGGGCGACCTCTGCTTTGTCGAATGTCGCCCGTGCGCAGACCGTGCCGCTGCCCGATCACACGGCGCCGGCCGCGGTGAGCGACCTCGTGGCCGAAGTGCCCATGACCGGGGACGAGGTGCAGCCGGCCACCGCCACGTGGTGGTCCTCCGAGCAGGCACCCGATTATGCGGCGAGCAATGTGACCGACGGCTCTTTGAGCACCATGTGGTCGAGCACCGCGGCCGAGAGCCAAACCGACGAGAGCATCGAGCTCGATCTGGGTCGGGCCGTGGCGTGCGAGCGCATCGCGGTGCATCCGGCCGCCGGTTACGAGGAGCTCTTCCCGCGGAGCGTGGTGCTGGAGGTGAGCCCGGACGGGCTCACCTGGGCCACGGTGCACGCGGCGAGCGACATCGACGCGTCGAATGGTGAGCCCATCGAGACGCGCTTCCCGGTCTCCCTGGTGAGGTACGTGCGCTTTACGGCGGCCGAGCTCGCCGAGGCGGACAACGGCTACTTCTACGCGGTGGTCTCGGAGATCGAGGTGCGCAGCGCCGAGGCGCAGCCGGGGACGGTGGTGGCGTCTTGGACGGCGTCTGGGGACGACGGATCGGACGGCCGCGCCGCCGTCACCGATCTGCGGATCGGGCCGTGCCCGTTTGTTTTCGAAACGTCGGCCACCGTGGGCACGGATCCGCCGCGTGGGGCAGGGCAGACCGAGACCGCGCGGGCCTTCGACCTGCCCGCCGGGACCTACTGCCTCGGGGTGGAGATCGTCGATGAGGCCGGGAACCGCAGCGCCATCTCCAACATCGCCCAGGTGACGGTCGAGGTCGGTGCGCCCGAGTGCGGGGACGGCGCCGTGGACCCGGGTGAGACCTGCGACGACGGCGTCAACGACGGCGCCTACGGGGGCTGCCTGCCCGACTGCTCCGACTGGGCGGGGCGCTGCGGCGACGGAACCTGCGACGGCGCCCACGAGGATCTCGGAAGCTGCGCCGCCGACTGTGAGTTCGATCTCGCGCTTATCGCGCCGAGCTCCCTGCTGGCGGCGGTGTCCGCGGACGTGGATCAGTACGTCCGGGACATCGAGGCCGAGGGCCGGCGCGCCCGCGTGGTGCCGTGGACCGGGGGCACCGCCGGGGATCTCAAGGGGCTCATCGCAGCTGAGCGCGACGACTATGGCATCGAAGGCGCCTGGCTCTTGGGCGAGCTGCCCGCGGCCTGGTACGAGCAGACCGCGTTTGGGACCCACGAGGAGTTCCCCATCGATCTCTATCTCATGGATCTGGACGCGACCTGGACCGACGGGGACGGAGACGGCATCTTCGACGGACACAGCGACTTAGAGCTCGATGTGTACGTCTCCCGCGTCGTCGGCGACGCCCAGGAGCTGTCTGCGTACTTCGGCAAGCTCCACGAGTACCGCACCTTGTCGGCGCTCACCGACGTGTCGGCGTACATCTTTAAAGACGACGACTGGTCGGGCTACTACAGCGGCCATGAGTGGGGGCTCGATGCGGCATACGCCGACGTTCACTTGGAGCAGGATCGGGCGCGGACCACACGGGCGAACTACTTGGCCAAGCTCACAGGGCAGGGCGCCGAGTTCGTCTACCAGTGGATCCACTCCGCGCCCCGTTATCTCTACGTCACCGGCTCAGGCGGCGGCGCCGTAACGACGACCGATATTGCAGCCCAGAACTTACGCGGCTCGTTCTACAACCTGTTCGACTGCTCGGCGGCGCGCTTCACGAAGGAGAACCTCGCCATGACCTATCTTTTGAAAACCGACGCGGGCCTGGCGACCATCGGCTCCACGAAGACGGGCGGCATCTACACGCCCGCGGTCTTCCACGGCCGCTTGGCCGAGGGCGCCGAGTGGGGACGGGCGTATCGGCAGTGGTACAACGAAAACGGCAAGTACAACGATGAGTGGTACCTGGGCATCGTCATCTTGGGAGATCCGCTGCTCGGCCTTCGGTACGGCGACGCGGCCGGCGCGGGTTTCGTGGAAGATCCGCCGTGGACGCAGGAGCAGGTGCAGGCGATGGAGCAGACGATGATGATCTTCGCGCAAGATGTGCCGCTCGACGGTTACGCGCAGTACAAAGCGGAGCACCCTGAGTTTTTCTAACGCTCTGTCAACCGTTCATAGTCGGGTGAGAGATCTGATTTCCCCCTTTAAAAAGGGGGCAAGGGGGATTTTGCCAAAAAAAAATGTCTCAGCAGCAACCCGTTGAGACAGTCTTCCCGTCTTTTGTCGTTTCGCAGCCGCAGATTTCGCCCTTGCCGCGCATGCCGTTTATGACCGCAGCGGCACAGCCGACACCCGCTTGCACCTCAATGGCAAAATAGCGGCAATTTTTAGCGCAGGCTCCGCATTCGATACAGGAATTTTTGTCGACGAGAGCGGCGCGTTTGTCTTTCATTTGCCACACACCATGGGGACACACCTCGATGCAGCGGCCGCATCCCGTGCATTTTTTTTTATCGAACTCGAGCGTTACGACATTTGGAAGATAGCGTAGTTTTTTCATGGCGACTCTCCTTTAACCTACGAGATAGGAGGCGAAGAGCATCAAGAGTCCGAAAGCCGCACCTCCCAATTCAAGCGGGAGCGCCCAGCGAATCTCTTTTCGAACACCCGAGACAGAAGTATACGTCGACGCACCAGTGAATTTCATGGCCAAATACGCGCTGACCGCTGGAATGAAAAGAAACCATGCAGCCGCTTCAAGGCGTCCAGGCCAAATTCCGAGGTCTATCCCCGTGAGAAAAACAAAGGGCAAGGCAAAAAGGAGCCCGGCCCAAAGACCTTTTACAGAAAAGGCGCGACCGGGCAAAAACGGCAGAGCCAAGGGAACGAGCACGGCTCCGGCAATCGTCGCGAACAAGACTCCCAGGACGGCCCGTGGACCAAAGTTCAGCGCGCTTTCCAGATAGCCGGATGTTGAGGCGAGACCGCTCAAAACAAAAAGAATGATCGATAAAGGGATCATGGCGCGAAGAGCGGGAAGTAGTTCGATGGGAATAAGCACCGCACGTTCTCGAAGGGGAAACTCCTTTCGGCGCATCTGTGGGGTGGCTTTTTGCCCCCCGTCCAAAAACGCGGGCAGGTCGCGCGCCTCCACCGGGCCGAAGACAACGCGAAAGCCGGTCTCTTTTTCAACGTGATGTGCGGAGATGCCCGGAGCGCCCAGTTGTGGGACGATCAATTTGCGGTGTTCGACCAAGTTGCCAAGCTGCGCGCCGAGGACGCGATTGATGAGCTCTTGTGTGCCGAAAGTTCCCTTGCCGGCGGCGCACCACACGTTGATGCCCTTGGTGTCCAAGACCAATATCCACGCATCGGTGTGGGGCAGGCGTGAGCGCAGGTGATCGAAACTGAGTTTGTAGTTTGCCGTGACCAACACGGGTGATTTTTGGCCCGGCCGGCCCAGAGCATACACGCCTGGTGTGACCGCATAATGCATGCGAAAAGCTCCGATTCGAGAGCGAAGTGCCCCTCGTCGATCGACGCGAGTGAATGCCGACTCCACGCGCGGCACCTGCCCTATCGGCGTGTCGACCATCTCTTTCACAAAGATTTCGCTGGAAAACACGTTCGAGGCGGGCTGCCTGTATCCCTTGAGTGGATCCAAATTTGGCGGCGCGGGCTTGCTCAAGATGCTGCTCGGTGCGCTGCAACAATCCGGGGTCATCACAGGTTGAATCTTCTCTATCTTCATAGCTATTTCTCTCCCAAACTGGGTTTGCAAACGCTGTTTGGGCAAAAGGCCTCGAGCCCATCGGCCAGGCTGCGCAACAGCACGACAAGCTAGTTGTATTTTACCGAATAAACCACCTCGGACATAGAGGAAGGGCCGCAGGGCCGCGTTGAAACCCTCGATGGCGCTCGAAGCGCGATGACGACGGCGAATGACCGTTGGGGCTACATCCCGGCAAGAACCAAGCCGGTTCTCGCCGGCAGGTAGAGGCGCAAGACGGTGCGACCTTCGTACGTGAATGTGGGGTACTCGTGGGTCGTGTCGACGCGGTCGTGGCCACCGTAGGCTGGATCATCGCTGGACAGCACGATCCGGTACGAGCCCCGCGGCGCGTCGACGGCGTAGTCGGTCCAGCTTTCGTGTGGGTGGAAGTTGAAGGCGAAGATGAGGTTTGCGCGCTTGAAGACAAGCACCTTGTCGTCGTTGTGCTCGTGGAGCAGCTGGGCGGCCGGATCTTCGAAAACGCGGTGCTCTTTGACCAGCTCGATCATCGCTTTGTCGAAGGCGCCGAGCTGGACATAGCGCAAGTCCGGGTTGTCGGTGAGGCTCCACTGCCTGCGGGCGTGCTGGTAGGACCAGTCGTTCCCCTGTCGCGGAAAGTCGATCCACTCGGGGTGCCCGAACTCGTTGCCCATGAAGCACATATATCCCCTTCCGGCGGTCGCCAAGGTGATGAGGCGGATCATCTTGTGAAGGGCCGCGCCTCTCTCCACGTGCAGGTGGTCATCTTGTGTGTGCATGTGCCAGTAAATTTGTGGACCGATGAGCCTAAAGATAAGAGTCTGGTCTCCTACCAGCGCCTGGTCGTGGCTCTCGGCGTAGCTGATCGTCCGTTCGTCGTGACGGCGGTTGTTCAGCTCGTACCACAGGTGGCTCATGGACCAGTCTTCGTCTTTTTGGTCCTTGGCGAGTTTAATCCAATGGTCGGGCACGCCCATGGCGTATCGGAAGTCGAACCCCATGCCTCCGCGCTCCACCGGGATCGCCAGGCCGGGCATACCGCTGACATCCTCGGCGATGGAGATGGCGCCCGGGTCGATGTCATGGACGAGCTCATTGGCCAGACTCAAATAGACCCAGGCGTCTTCATCGACATTGCCCGAGAAGTAGTCGTCATAAGAGGAGAAGGTTTTGCCCAGACCGTGGTCGAGGTAGAGCATCGAGGTGACGCCGTCGAAGCGGAAGCCGTCGAAACGAAACTCGTCCATCCAGTACCGGCAGTTGGACAGCAGAAAGTGCAGCACCTGGTGCTTGCCGTAATCGAAACACCGACTGTCCCAAGCGACGTGCTTGCCCCGGGGGCCGTCGTGGAAATACTGGTACAAAGTGCCGTCGAAGCGGCTGAGCCCTTCGATCTCGTTGCTCGCCGCGTGGGAGTGGACGATGTCCATGACCACGCGAATGCCCTCGCCGTGCGCGGCGTCGACGAGCTCTTTGAGGTCCTCGGGCGAGCCGAACCGCGACGACGGGGCGAAGAAGCTCGAGACCTGGTAGCCGAACGAGCCGTAATAGGCGTGCTCTTGGACGGCCATCAGTTGGATGGTGTTGTATCCTGCTTTTTTGATTCGCGGCAGAACGTTGTCGGTGAATTCCTTGTAGGTGCCCACCTTGGCTTGCTCTTGCGCCATGCCGACGTGTGTCTCGTAGATGAGCGGAGCTTGCATGCCGTGCAAGCCCAAGCGGCCGTTGCGCCAGCGGTAGGGCTCCTCGGGATGCCAGATCTGCGCGTCAAAGGGGATCGAACCCTCCTCTTGAATCACGCGCGTGGCGTAGGCCGGTATGCGTTCGCCCTGGCCTCCGGGCCAAAAGACGCGCAAGCGGAATTTCTGCCCGTGCCTCAGCTTCTCGGCCGGGAGGATGAGCTCCCAGACGCCGCTGTCGTGGAGCCTGTGAAAGCCGTATTCGGGTCCCTCGCCCCACCCATTGACGTCGCCGAAGAGAGCCAGACGGGTCGCGTTCGGTGCCCACTCGCGTAGGATCCACTGCCCATCACGCAGGTGCACTCCGAAGTACTCGTGGCCGGATGCGAAGTCCACGAGTGAATCCGCGGCTTGTGTCAGCTCTCGCTTAATCTGCTCTCTGCGGCGCACCCGGCGTTGCATGACCCCGCGATGAGGCGCCAGGTACGGGTCGTTTTCGATGACTTTTTCGAGATTCTCGAGCATCTTGTCGACGTCGTAATCGCCCATCTAGATTGACAGCTCCATTCTCAGGTTGATTTTCACCTGTGTCTATAACACCGGATAGTAACAAATCGACCCCTTAAATGGCGGTGAGTTTTTTGGGCTTCGCCCATTTCATCCCGAAGGCCTGGGCAGCCGGCCGTCGACGAGGAACTGGTCGCGGCGAAACCAGAGCTGATCGCTCCCCCGCCTAAAAACCACGGCGTCTTTTTTGATGGTGGAGGACCACGAGCGCTGCGCCGCGTCGCTGACGTTTCTCGACTCAAAGGCCTCGGGCGCGAAAACTCCGATGTTTTTTCCCCGGCGCGGATCTCGCGCCGACGGATAGACGAAGGCGGTCACTTTTGAAGCGCGCATTTGGGAACCGAGGAGCTGTGTCGCGGTATAGTCGCAAGGGTGAGCGAGCAGGAGACGGAAATCGGCAAAGGCAGAAGCGGTGAGATCGACCCCCTGGTCTGTCGATATCGCGGCCGGAAAGACGACGAAACGAATGTGCAAAGGGGTCAGATCGGCCGCAGATCCCTCCAGGAAATAAAATCTGTAGAAAGCCGCCTCTGCCAGGGCGGTCTCGGTGGAGATCGCTCCGTACCAGATCCCGCGTTCAAACTGGCGACCGAATCGGGAGCCGTGCCTCAAGGGGGGATACCGAAAGGGGGTGAACAGCAGGTAGTGATACAGCTGCATCCCTTTGGGGATCGGGGGCTTGGCTTCTTCGAGAATATCTTCGAGGAGCTCTTGCTCTTGAGGCGTGTCCACCAGCTTGATGGTCGAGCTGCGGTATTGGTCTTCGACGACGCGCCAGGCGGTGCAGTCGAGCGTCTTTAAGTTATCCTCGGCCCCGCATTCCGTCCAGATATTCTGCGACAAGGGTGATTCCTCTCACTTCTTTAACCAGCTCAATCGGTTTTCCGTCCAGATGCTCGTTATACGCCCGAAGCCACAGCCGCGATTTGTCATGGTGTCCGCCGAGCATCGCGTCCAAGCTGCGAAAGATGCGGACGAACAGGACGGCAAGCTCCCACGCTTTGGTTTTTTCGACAAGCGATTTGCCCCGGTCTTTTCTCATCCGGGAGATCGTGGATTCACTGGTTCCGATGATTTGTGAGAGTTCTTTTCCGGAGACCTCGAGCAGATCGCCGGCGCGAAAAAAAGCCTTGGTGAGGACCGATGCGCGATCGAGCTGGTTGTGATCTCGCAGGGACAAAGGGGTCTCGCCGAACATGTCTCAATCTCCTTTCCTAAGAAATTATAATAAATTTATTTTCTGATGCAAGAAATGTTGTGTCATCGCACTCGGAAATCTCTCTTTTATCTGGCATCCTCATTGCATCCTCTTTTGGAAATCGATGTGAGCGCGTCTGCAACAAGGAGGGGCCCCATGACTGTGAGTTATGACCAATTCATGCAGGAGCTCGAGCGGCTCGCGGCGCTCGAGAGCCACGAGGCCGCGGATCGCGCCGTGCGAGCGACACTGAGGACCCTGGGCGAGAGGTTGCTGGTCGACGAACGGCACATCGTGGCCGAGCAGCTGCCCCAGACCCTGGCCCGGGAGGTGCTCTTTCCAGAGCGCGCCGGAGTCTTCGGCGCTCACGAGTTTTTTGAGCGCGTGGCCAGGCGCGAAGGGGTCGATGTCGGGTTTGCCCTCGAGCACGCTCAGAGCGTTTGCGAGGTGCTCGCAGCGGTTTTGGACACCACCGTGCTCAAGCGTCTGCGCAGCGAGCTTGGTGACAGCTTCGCGGAGCTGTTTCCCAGATGGGACATGGAGACGCTGGTGTACCACGGGCCCCATTCCATGGACTATCCACAAAGGCAGGAGAAATCCTCTCGAACGAGACGAACGAGCCACGGTCGCACGCTGGCTACGGGCCGTCCGGGGAGCACCCGGTCTCTGGCCGATTCGCGTCCCATGCAGACCGATTCCATCTTGGAAACCGACGACCCCCACAGCGACACCAAGCTCTCGAGCGCTCACAAGACGGCCAAGCACCCTCTGGACACGGACAAGCCGCGTGAAGAAAAGACCTCGAGGGAAAAGAAATAGCCCGCAGGGCGGGGGCGCGAAGGTGCGGCGCGCTCGGTCAGCCGAGGTTTGCATCGGCAAGGGAACTCTTGATCGTCATT